>NZ_JADQAH010000002.1:0-126647 GCF_022129225.1 Psychrobacter sp. Ps7
CCAGAACCAACCAATGAACAGCGCCGCATTATCTATCAAGCACGCCGCGGATTAAAAGAGTTAGACTTTTATATTGATCTTTATGTCAAAGAGATTTACTTAACGGCAGAGCCTGCTGAACAAGAGACGTTTGCAGAAATGCTGACTCATGAAGACCCTGATTTGTTGGATTATTTCACCAATCAAAATCGTCCAGAAAACGAAGAAATATGGGCGTTAGTCAATAAAATTAAGACATGGCGTCATACCAAAGATTTGACTTAAAGACTGATTTAGATATAAAAAATGGTTGTTCAGAGCTGGCATAGCTGGGCCTAAGTAACATAATGGTCTGCCGTTTTTTTTGGTGATAAAATATGACCTTGGCAAATTCGTTGCGTATTGATACGGCTATTCGGCCTGCCAGCTATTTGCGTTTGCTGCTTTATAGTGGGTTGACCGCCGTCATGGTTGTACTGGCGTGGCTTGCTTGTTTACTGTTATGGCAATATGTGCTTATTTTAATCGTTACCGCCGCGGTGATTATTTATTTGACATTATCACGACCCATACTGCTGCACCTGAGCCAACCACCACTTAGTCATCGTGTTGATCAACATTGGCAGCTACTGATCCGTACGAGTCGCGGTGATGAGCTATGGCAGGCACAATTAATCGCTGTCTCTGGATATAGCTGGGCGATAAGCTTTGAATTCAATGTTGTAGAGCCTTATCAGCGCTCTTTATCAGTGACCATCTTTCGAGATCAAGTGAGCCCTGAACAATGGCGAGAGTTGAATGTTTTGGCTAGATTATATTGAATATTCATAAATAGTGCTTATCAGTGCCATGGTCGAATGTTTAATATGTCTAAAATACACGCCGAAAATACGAGTTAAGGCAGTATTTTTTTATAGCACCCAATGAGCGGTTTTTTCCATGAATTTACGAACGCCTACATGTCATAACAAAACACCTATCTGGATAGCGAAAGAGATTTGTTATATTGCAAGAGAATTGTGAATCGCATAAGTAAATCACGCTGTTGCTTAATATATTAAATTAGCAGCGAAGTTTTTAGCGGTTTATAGATAATAAATAATATGACAAAAAGGAATCGAGAATGAGCTTATTAGGGAATTTGGTTAGTCAGGTGGCCCGTCGTGCGATGGATCCTGAAGATGCGCAGCGTAATCCTGTAAATCAACGCATTGATCCACGTCGTACAGGTGGTCTTGGGGATATATTGGGTAGCGTGCTCGGCGGTGGTAGTCAAACTGGAGGCTACAATCCACGCCAGTATGATCGTCAGCCAGACAATGGTTTTGGCTTAGATGATATTCTCGGTGGGTTAACAAGCGGTGGACTCACTGGTGGCAATCAACGTGGCGGCGTCAATTCTAATGCTGGTGCTGGTGGTTTGGGTGACATTTTAGGCAGCGTATTGGGTGGTCAGCGTACCAAAGGCGGATTCGGTGGTAAAGGTATGCTAATCGCTGCACTTATGCCAATGGTACTAAGCTGGATCAAACGCAATGGCGGCTTGAGTGGTGCATTATCTAAAATCACAGGCATGGGTTATGAAAACCAAGCGCGTTCTTGGATGAGTAACCAGCAAGACAATGACAACCTTGATCCAAATGATATCAGTCAGTTGTTCGATGAAAATGAGATTCAGCAGGTTGCAGCACATACTGGTGCTAATGACGTAGAAGTCCGTCAAGGTCTTGCTGAATTGCTGCCAGAAGTAATGAATCAGCTGACACCAAGTGGCAATTTGGATAATGAATCTGAAGCCAATGAAGAGATTGATCAAATCATCAATCAGTTATCTAGTCGATTAGGTGCGTTAAAATAAACTTATTTTTTGAAGAAAGTTGCAATCGTTAATGCCACAAAGTTAATACTATGAAAAAGAGTACGTTATCCAACGTGCTTTTTTTTATGGCTGTTAGTTTAACCCTACTATTGGTACTCAGTTACTGAATATTTACTCTTTATTCTAAATAGATATGTTAAAAATGGTGAATAATAGAAAAATAATTCTATAAATCTTATAAGATGGTCATATGATTCATTGAGTCTTTTGTCGCAGTGGCTACTTTGATGATCCTTTATATAATATGACTGCGTGATGGTATAAGCATTTATAAGGATAGTTAATCATGCCATTTAAGCCTATTCAAGCAGCGGTTGCCATTTTGGTCGGCTTGATCATTTGGTTTGTGATACCTGTGCCTACTGGCGTTACGCCTGAAGCATGGCACATGCTGGCGTTATTCATCGCCACTATTGTCGCCATCATCGGCAAAGTATTACCCATTGGTGCCATTGCTATCATTGCCGTCACCCTAGTCGCACTGACAGGCGTGACTAGTGATAGCCCAGCACAAGCCATTAGCGATGCACTATCAAGCTACTCAAGTCCGTTGATTTGGCTAATTGGTATTGCAGTCATGATATCGCGTGGCTTGATAAAAACGGGTTTGGGTCGGCGTATTGCCTATTATTTTATTTCTATTTTTGGTAAAAAAACCATCGGCGTGGCTTATTCTTTGACTGCGGCTGAATTGATGGTAGCACCCATTACGCCTTCTAATACGGCGCGTGGCGGCGGTATTATTCATCCTATTATGAAGTCTATCGCGCAAAGCTTTCATTCGACGCCAGAAGAAGGCACTCAAAATAAGATTGGTCGTTATTTGGCGATGGTGAACTATCATGCCAACCCGATTACTTCTGGGATGTTTATCACGGCTACTGCCCCCAATCCTTTGGTTGTAGATTTAGTGAATAAAGCTACAGGCGGTGATATTCAGCTGTCATGGACCACTTGGGCGGTGGCGATGTTTGTACCTGGTATGCTATGCCTGCTTGTGATGCCGTTAGTCATTTATATAATTTATCCCCCTGATGTTAAAATCACGCCCGATGCAAAAGGTTTTGCCAAGGACAATTTGGCAGAAATGGGAAAAATAAGTAGCCAAGAAAAGATCATGCTCGGGGTATTTGCTCTGATGCTGTTATTGTGGGCGAATATTCCCGCATTGATGTTAGGTGAGCAATATAGCGTCGATGCTACCACCACAGCATTTATTGGTTTGACGACCTTAATATTGACTGGGGTACTGACTTGGGACGATATTTTAAAAGAGAAGTCAGCATGGGATACCATTATTTGGTTTGGCGCCCTTATTATGATGGCCGCTTATCTTAATAAGCTTGGACTGATAAGCTGGTTCTCTGGCAATATCGAATCGATGATCGGCACGACTGGGCTTGGCTGGATAGGGGCTGTGACTATCTTGACCCTAGTATACTTATATATCCATTATTTCTTTGCTAGTACCACGGCTCACATTACTGCATTATTTGCAGCATTTTATGCGGTGGGTTTAAGCTTGGGTGCACCGCCGATGTTATATGCGCTGATCTTAGCCGCAGCGGGCAACATCATGATGACGCTTACGCATTATGCAACCGGTACTGCGCCAGTCATTTTTAACTCTGGTTATGTGACGTTAAGAGAGTGGTGGAGTATTGGCGCGATTATGAGTGTGGTCAATTTGGTCATCTGGATCGGTGCTGGTTTGATTTGGTGGAAAGTGCTCGGCTATTATTAATAGATCGCTCAAGTCATATTGTCTTATGTGCAGATGGGTGTTTTTAAAAAAGGTGAGGGTGGCTTAAAAGCGCTCATCTAACTTTTCGAGCGTATAATTGAGCGCGGCAAAACAGATATCGCTCTGAAAGCCTCGATATTGCAAAAACCGTAGCTGCTTTGCTTTGTCTTTTTGTTCAGTGGGGATGTCATCGCCGTACTTTTTAGTGCGCGCTGTGACCGCCAGTTTGAGCCAATCGATACCATCTACCAGATTATCTGCGCTATCATCTACAAACTCCCTAAACTCTTCTGACTCTGCATTTGCCATATCGATTAACTCATCGATATTACTGGGCATGGCAATTTTTTTACGATAAAACTCCTGCTTGATACGTCCTCGTCCCCGACCTTTACGGATATTTTCACGAATGAGCATGAGCGTCGTGCGATAATCACTTTGGTAGCCTTTTTCTTCAAACTCATCGAGTAGCGCATCAATTTTATCTGGGGCTTGCTCTTTATCAATAAGCTTTTGCTTAAGCTCAGCCTTGCCGTACTCACGGCGCGATAAATAATAAAAAGCTAACCAACGCAAGCGGCTTTCGGCTTTGATCTCATCTATTTCTGCTTGTCGTTGTTCAGGCGTGCGCAGATAGGCTTTAAGAGCAGCAGGTAGGTTATCCATCTGACTGTCGACTGTGCTGTGCGCAGAAGTGTTGGTAATGGCAGCATCGGTTGTATACTGTGATTCTTTGTTAAATTCATTATCAGTAGCCGCGCTATCGTCTGGTTCACTATGAATATTTTGTTTAACTTCAGCCAGCATCTCTTTGATACTTTGCGCTTCTGGTTGCTGATAAGCAGGCACATCACTAGGCTCAGGGCTAAAGTTAGCCGCTGGGTGAAAACGCTTTTTACGTTTCTTGGTTTTAGCAGGATTTCTATTGGTAGAAGGGGGTGCGTCAACGGATTCTACTGCAAATTCAGCATCGTCAGATAATGAATGGTTTTCATGATAGTAAGTTGAATGCTTACGTGTCTTAGTTGTTTTTTTAGGATCGCCTTGATAGGAATGCTGAGAAAATTTGGAGGATTCAGAGTGTTTGGAAGATTTGGACGGTTTTTTTGATTTGATAGTAGGACTACTCGCTGAATCGGCATCGGATTCAGCGAGTATTTCAGCTAAGGTTTTAATGTTCATAACAATTTAATTTTCATAACAAGTCATGATTATTGATAACGGTTAATCATTGCGCCGTTATTGTACAGGATCAGAAACCAACGCTTCATTGGCTTTATCTTCGGCTTTAATCTCTTTCTTTGATCCAAGCTTTTCTTCACGGATTTTAGCTTCGATTTCTTGCGCAATCGCAGGGTTTTCTTTTAAGAACAGCACAGAATTGGCTTTACCTTGACCAATTTTTTCGTCGCCATAGCTATACCAAGAGCCTGCTTTGCCAACTGCACCAATTTCAACACCCAAGTCAATCACTTCGGCTAAGTGGTTGGTACCTTCACCATAAGTAATTTCAAACTCTGCTTGGCGGAAAGGCGGTGCCATTTTGTTTTTGATAACTTTGACACGGGTTTGGTTACCGATGATTTCATCACCATTTTTGACCGCACCGATACGGCGGATATCCATACGTACAGAGGCGTAGAATTTCAGTGCGTTACCACCAGTCGTGGTCTCAGGGCTACCAAACATCACACCAATTTTCATACGGATTTGGTTGATAAATACCACCATACAGTTTGAGCGTTTGGCGTTGCCTGTGATTTTACGTAGGGCTTGGCTCATAAGACGCGCTTGCAAACCCATATGTGAGTCGCCCATCTCGCCTTCAATCTCTGCGCGCGGCGTCAAGGCAGCAACTGAGTCAATGACGATCATATCGATAGCACCAGAGCGCACAAGCATATCGGTAATTTCAAGTGCTTGCTCACCATTATCAGGCTGAGAAAGTAATAGCTCGTCAGTGTTTACACCAAGTTTGCGCGCATAAACAGGATCAAGCGCGTGCTCAGCATCGATAAAGGCGCAGGTGCCGCCTTGTTTTTGACATTCTGCAATCGCCTGTAGCGTCATGGTCGTTTTACCTGAGCTTTCTGGGCCATAAATCTCTACGATACGGCCTTTTGGTAGACCACCAATGCCAAGTGCAATGTCCAGACCCAACGAACCTGTTGATACTACATCGACATCCATAATAGCTGAGTCGTCACCTAAATGCATGATGGTGTTCTTACCAAACTGCTTTTCAATTTGACCTAGTGCTGCTTTAAGGGCTTTGGCTTTATTGTCGTCCATACTGGATTCCTTGTCTTCAATCATTGGTTAAAACTATAAATTTGGTATGATAAATAAAATGTTTGTAGCTAAGAAGGTTAACGGCTCAATAGTATTGATGGCTATCTACATAATAGGCAGCGTTCGTTCAATGTCTATCTAGGATGAATGGGTTAGGGTATCGATGGTGTAGACAGTAATATAGGATATATCACTCTACTATACAGTAAAATCAAATAACGATAAAAGTAAAATTAAGTTCATAATCAGCGCCAACAGATGTAATTTGTAGGTAACATTATGCTCGTTGAGCCTTAACTGTTTGCTAAAATGCGGTTGATCAGATAAGGTGATTATAACAAAAACCAAGGAGCATATAGAAGATTAGATGATGCTAAACGACACTAACTGTCGCATTGTATATAAGTGATAACTTGTGTAATCTAGTTGCTGAATACATCCTAATTTTGGATAGGATGATGCTGCCCTTTGTCAATAGCATTAAAAGTTGTCCACAAGAAATAAAGCGTCTAAATTTAGCTTTTGTGAAACATCAGTGAGGATTAATTTAATTTAAAAATATATTGAAAATAAATTACAGTATTATGAAATACAGTTTAACTTACTGATTTAAAAGGTTTTTTAAATTGTATAAAAAATGAACGATTTTACCTCATCCTTTGAGCTATCTAGGGAAATTGTTGTCAAGTGCGTACTTATGCACAGGGTTATCCACAGCTTATGGGGAGAACTCATGAATCCCTTATACTATCAATGTTTGAGTAGGTAGGTGACTTGTGAGTGTGGCGCTGGAATATATTTTTTACCCCTATATGTAGCGTTATTTATTTAAAAATTCTATGACAATAGACGATGTTTCACGTATTAAAAAAATTTATTATTTTTAATAAAAATACTTATAGCTTGTCTATTAAGGGTTGTAGCTGAAAAAAATCAAATAATATTGTCATTAGATAATTTGCAAGCACAAAAAAGCGGCTAAATAATTTAGCCGCTATGTAGAAGTCACCGAAGATAAGTGAGCCAAATCTAGTCTTTAATATAGATTAAATCCCAAACGCCATGTCCACTATTTATACCGCGGCGCTCAAATTTGGTCATTGGACGAAAGTCAGGGCGGTCGGTGAAGTGACCTGCGCCTGCTTGATTGGTTAAATCAGTAAAACCGTCTAATACTTCAACCATCCAAAAGGCGTAATTCTCCCAGTCGGTTGCGGTATGGAACCAGCCGCCTTGCTTTAGACTACGAGTCACAATCGCCATGCGTTCAGCACTGACGAAGCGGCGTTTGTGATGGCGTTTTTTTTGCCATGGGTCAGGGAAGTAAAGCTGGATACGATCAATATGGTTTTCTGGTAGTTGCTTGAGCAATTGGATGGCATCACCGTTGATGATTTTGACATTGGTTAGCGCTTGCGTACCTGCCATATAGGCGCATTTACCGATACCTGGCTCGTGCACTTCGATACCAACGAAATTGCGGCTAGGTTCTGCTGCCGCCATCTCAATGAACGAATCACCCAGTCCAAAACCGATCTCTAAAGTAAGCGGTGCTTCACTACCGTTAGGGCTATCAGCGAATAGCGTTCGTAGATTGTCAATACCATCAAGATTGCCATCACCGAAACTGTTATTGACCAGATACTCAGCAAATTCTGGCGCGGTTAGTGCCAGTTCGGCATTTTTATTCATGTGCGTACGTCGTTTCATAAAGGTGTTGACGATACGTAGATGTTTGCTTTCTTCAGGCTCACTCTCATTACTAATACTGGCTTCAATGCCAATATCAGTATTGCTTTCGGTGTTAGTGCTGAGGACTTTTTGCTCATCAGTAGTATTCGTACTATCGATGTTATCATTAATATCAGGATGTTGACTCATAGGATTGACAAGGCTTAATAAAATGGGTGATGTATGCTTATTATAAGTTAAATCTATACAGCTGTGAACGCACAATCCTTTTTTAATATTGTTATCGCTGATCCAGCATAAAAGAATGAAAGCGTTGACCTTGTTTGACGTATCACATATAGATTGCCATTCGGCTGCCTTGACGCTCTTTTACATTGAATTAGCGGTATTTATCTGTCGTTTTACTGTTCTGCACATCGGTTTTGGCGTTATCATATAAAGTGAGTAATGGATTTAAATTTTTCTTCATCGTTAATAGGGGTCATCTATGCTATTTATCGAGACGGATTCGCCGCCCCCTTTTTACCAAGAACAGCTGACTCCTGCTAAGCGTACACAACTTGATAAATGGTTCATCGGTCACCGTAGCCAGCATTATTATCTAAAACGCTTTGAGCAGTTCGATGCACAAGGTTATCTTTCGCCAAAATGGCATTGGGCAGCATTTTTTGTGACGTTTCCTTGGCTCCTCTATCGCAAACGCTATATGGATGCGATTGTCTATAGCGTGGCTGGCTGGTCGTTTATTCAGCTCAATGTGGCACTGGTATTGGTTGCGTTTGAATTTTTGGCAATGTCCTTCATCCCTGATGCTTACCAGATGGCGACACGCATAGGTATAGCCGCGATCATTTGGTTATTTTGGTCGTTCATGGTGGCGCGTTGGACGGATGCGTATTATTACCGCATGGCGCGACGTGAGATTGCAGATGCTATCGATGATTATCCGCGTGATGAAGCAGCGCAAAAGGTGCATCTGCGCCGAGAAGGTGGGGTCAGTTTATTTGGGTTAGGATTGGGGTTTGGTATTTTTGCTTTTGCTTTAATGGTCATTAAGATACAGTTTCTGCCAATTATTGCCAAGCCAAAAGCCAATGAAGTGCTGTTCGATGCGTATGATATAGCCAAAACGGCACAAAATCGTGTGGCACTGATTTATCAACAGACAGGGCAATGTCCAATGGATTTGCCTATCGATACAGGCACTCAGCAGATACGAATTGATATCGATAAAGAGGCCGCTGGCGTAGTAGAAACGGATTGTGCAGTCATTGCGACCATACAAAATGTTCAGTTCCCTATCCGCTATCTAAATCAGCAGACACTGGTTTTTTACCATGTGCCAGACAGCGATAGTTGGAACTGTACAAGTTCACTAAATAAGAAACTGGCACCAGCAAGCTGTATGCCCGATTAGGGCATGTTTGATGATTTAACCATGACACTGACTATTTGTGAATCATCAAACACGCTTTAAAATATATAAATATTTAGGTGTTAGAGTCAGTTGCAACGTCGTCCTTTTTATCAACGGGTGTTGCTTTACTTTTCAACGCGTCATAAAAATCCGTTAAGTCCATTTTTCGGGCTTTATCAATGTCTTCATCAAACAAGCTTTCTAGCTCTGCTATCGCTGATTGTGCGGATTCAATCATGCTGGCTTCATCATCATAGATCGCTTGCTGACGTTCAATCAAGTCATCGTCGTAATCACGGAAAGTTTGCACCGTCTCACGCGCTTTTTCTGGTGAGATGCCAAGCAATTGTAGAGACTCACGTGACATATCCAAGGATGATAGGTAAGTCTCACGCCAAATATGACGCACACCGACCTCACGCAATCGATAATAATGCTGACGGTCACGTGCCCGTGCCAAGACAATCAAGTCTGGATAGTTTTTACGTAAGTATTGAGCCGTGGTGATAGAGCGCTCTAAATCATCGATGGCTAAAATAAACACACGGGCCTTTTTAATGCCAGCTGCGCGTAATATCTCAGGGTTTTTTGGGTCGCCGTAATAGACTTGGTTACCAAATTTACGAACGAAATCGACACGATTCGCTGAGCGTTCAATGGCGGTAAATTCGATGTTATGCATGCGTAGTACACGACCGATAATCTGACCGACGCGCCCAAAGCCAGCAATAATGACTTGATGTTCATGATCGGGAATGGCATCGTATTCTCGGCTGGGTTTGCTTTTGGCAAATAAAGGCTCACCGATTTTCTCAAGTAACAAAAATGCCAGCGGTGTGAGCGCCATGGAGATAGTGACGATAAGGTTCAGGGTGTTGGCAAGCTCAGGTCGCAACACATTTTGAGCAGTAGCGACACTGAATAAAACAAAAGCAAATTCACCACCTTGAGCGAGCGTTACACCCAGTCTGATACTGGTTGGCCAGCGATTGCCTGATATCTTTGCAATGGCGGTAATGACACCAAATTTGATAGCCATCAATGCCATTGCACAGCCGATGATAAAGATAGGTTTTGCCAAGATAAGTTTGACATCAGTCAGCATGCCGACCGACATGAAAAACAAGCCAAGTAGCAATCCTTTAAACGGCTCAATACTGGCTTCTAGCTCATGGCGATACTCAGAATCTGCGAGCAGTACCCCTGTCAAAAAAGCACCCAATGCCATCGATAAACCAATTTGACCCATCAAAATAGACACACCCATCACGATAAATAGCGCAACGGCGGTCAGCAGTTCTGATGCACCACTAGAGGCTACAAACTTAAAGAAGGGACGAACGACATAACGACTAGCAAAAATCAGTCCAGCAAAAACCGCAAAAACTTTGCCAAAATAAATCAAATCATAACTTTGTTCGCGCACCCCTGATAGGAAAGGAATGACGGCTAGCAAAGGGATAACTGCAATATCTTGGAATAATAAAATCGTGAACGCTTCACGACCGTGGGTGCTAGAAAGCTGCTGTTTTTCCGTCAGTATTTGTAGTACAAAAGCTGTGGAAGACAAGGCAAGGCCAAAACCGACGATAAAAGCAGTATCGAGCTGTAAGCCAAAAATTTGATGTAACAGCCCCATTAATAATGTGCCAGTCAGACCAACTTGCAAACCACCGAGGACAAATATCGAACGCCGCAGTGCCCATAATCGTGAGGGTTGCAGTTCAAGCCCGATAATGAATAGCAGCATGACCACGCCAAACTCAGAGAAGTGCAACAAGCTCTCAGCATCGCCTGCGACGTCCAGACCACTGGGCCCCAATATCAATCCTGTAATGAGATAACCTAAGACCGTCGCAATGCCAAAACGTTTACCAAGGGGTACAAAGAGCAGGGCTGCTCCTAAGAAGATTGTAGCTTGTAACATTAAATTTGGTGAGCCGGTGGCGGCAGCGAACATCTGGAATCCTTAGCAATCATGATAAAATAAGCGGTACAATTTGGGCATGGCAAAAATAAAAAATCTTAGCATACGTTATTTTTTACGATAAATCTTCCACACACCATTATCGGCAAGTGGATTGTTATAAGCATCGTTACGGCGCTTACGCGGGGTCTGGCGACTGTCTACGATTTTGAAATCGGGCAGCGCATGGACGATAAGCCCCGTTCGATAAAAACGTACGCGTTCAGGCTCCAGCATCTCGCCCTTGCTATCACGGCAAAATACATAGGCGCGCAAATCAATAAATTCACGATGCGCCACCAAACGCGCCTCATCATCATTATCAAATACTGCACTCATACGCGCAATTTCATCAGCACTATAATCACCACACTTATCAGTAAGCGCACCGACCGAACCGAAGCTTTTCGATTCTTTTGCACGGGTCTTGGTCAAATGTAGCCTTTGCACATGATAGATAAATTGCGGTATCTCAAGGCTGGCTGGTAGCGGCAGATGATCGGGCGGTAGGTTGGCCGCAGGATAAAACGCCATGGCGCGCTCAAGCAGATTATGCCAACGCTGCTGATATGCTTGGACTTCGGCGATATTGCCTTCATAAATTGGCATATCACGAATTTGACGCAAAATATCAGGCGGAAACTGCTCATCTCGAAAGCTGGCAATGTCTTCTTGCAATGTTGATAACAATGCTTTGGCATGCTTTTTACCCTCTGCTGAGATAGGGTCATCAATGTGGCTTGGAGCAATAAAAGGAGCTGAGCGTCTCGACATGGCAGAAAATAATCCATTAGTGGTAAATTGGGTGTTTCAGCTTTAAGTATACAGAATTTATATGAAAAATATGGCGGCGTGGCTAAATTTCCCATCATTTTTAACATGCCATTACAATGCTAAAAATCGGCGTGATATAAGCTTATTTAAAATAAAGCTTGTTTATGTCGGCGCATAAGAAGTTATGTTCATGCACGATGATTCGTCCGCTGATAGTAAGTTGCGCGGATTATTGAATATTTTTAGCAAACTAATTTTAAGGGTTTTCGGGGCAGGACTGACGTATGAGATTTTTGGATTCGAATCATATTCTTATCGTTGGGGTTAGGTATTTGGTTAATAACAGCGCTTTGGCTAATTTGGTGCATATGGCGTTATGATTGCCACCACTTGATAAAACGTCGCTAATCAATCATAGACGACGTTTGAATTGATATTTAAATGAAGAATGGTCTTTTCAATTTTTAATGTCTGACTTTCAAAGTCTGATTTTCAATGTCTCATGCTTAATGATTGTGACCAATATGATTATTACCCTCTGTTTGTTGTTCTGAGATGTCGCAGACCAGCGCATCGCTATGTGCCTCAGTTTGCGGATGTGATGCGCTTTCTACCTGAATGGTCGCATGATGGATGCCGAGCTCAAGCAAGCTTTGTTCTAAATTGGCAATCAATATGCTTGATTCATGAATACTTATCTCGCCATCGACAACGACGTGACAAGACAACGCATTTAGACCACTGGTAATACTCCAAACATGCAAATCATGGACTTCTTGTACTTGCGGATGGGTAAGCAGTTTTTTTTCGACATCCACTAAGGATATGCCTTCTGGCGTGCCTTCCATCAAAATATGTACGGAATCACGCACGACACGATAACCACTAAATAATATCAGTATCGCGACAATCACCGAGGCCGCTGCATCCGCCCAAACCCAGCCGAAGCTCATCATCAAAAGCGCGGCAACAATAGCGGCAACCGAACCCATTAAGTCACTCAATACATGCAGGTAAGCACTTTGCATATTAAGGTTAACTGGTTTTTTACTCGCATTTTTTCCTTGAGTGTCTTCATTACTGTCTTTGTGACTACCAGCATGACTGTGACCATGTGTATCTCCACCACGACTGCCTCGATGCATCAGCCAAGCGACCAAAATGTTGACCAACATACCGATAGTAGCAACGATAAGCATGCCTTGGGTAGCAATTTCAGGCGGTGAATTAAATCGCTTAATCGCCTCATAAAAAATCATTAGCGCAATAATGACCAGCGTCGCACCATTGACTGTTGCGACTAAAATCTCAAAGCGTTTATAACCAAACGTCTTTTGATGAGTGGCTGCTTTTTCACCAATCTTAAAGGCCATTAACGTCGCGCCAAGTGCGATTGCATCACTTAGCATGTGACCTGCATCAGATAATAGCGCCAAACTGCCAGTCAGCCAGCCACCGATGGCTTCAATAAACATATAGCCTGTGATAATGATAAAGCTGAACAGCAAAGTACGCTGATAGCCCTTGGTATCTCGCGGGGCTGTTGTTTGCTCTAAGTGTTCATCGTGATCGTGAGAGGCTTGATTGTCATGAGTGTAGTTGCTCTCATCCTCTTTATGCAGATGGTTAGCCACATTAACAGTATCATTCTGATGAGAATGATTGCCTTGTTCAGCGTTTGATTTATTTTGACTCATAACAACACTCAGAATGACAGAAGAGGAAATTTGATTGCTTATAAGGCTGGGCTTGCTGTACGCGGACTAGCCAGATATAAAGAATTTAGCATATTTAATAAATGCTTGCTGTATCTAGGCAGTAAACCATTGGTTACTATTTCGAATAGCGTTCTTTAGGGTGTGTCCTCAATTCAATCAACTATCCTCTAAATGGGCACAAGCCCTAGTAGCGGACAGCGATAAAGTGATAATCCGAATTGAAGAGTGATGGTTAGGTGTTGGCGGCTACCAACCAACAGGGTCGATATCCAAAGTGAGTTTAAGGTACTTGGTACTTGGCAAGGTCAGTACGGGCTGCCACCAGTGCTGTAATATATGATGTAATTGCTGTCGATTTTTGCCTAAAAGTAGCAATTGCACATGGTAACGGCTATTCTTTTTGCTCATTGGTGCATCGATAGGTCCTAGTACGGCGAGATTATGACCATTTGGCAAAATGGCAATCGCATCTTTAAGGGCTTGCGTCGTGGCGGCAAGGGTTTTGCCTTCACAGCGTATCAGGGCAGCATGACTATGCGGCGGTAAACCCATCATTTTACGCTCTTGCAATAGCTCGCGAGCAAAAGACAAATAACCATCTTTGACCAATTTTAATAACAGCTCATTGTCAGGTTGCAATGTTTGAATGAGTACGCGCCCCGATTTATCACCACGACCGGCACGCCCTGCGACTTGAATCATGAGCTGCGCAGTATGTTCCGGCGAGCGAAAGTCGGCTGATAAAAAGCCACGATCAGCATTGGGTAAGCAGACAAGCGTAACATTGGGGAAATGATGACCTTTGGCGACCATCTGCGTGCCAACCAAGATGGCAGGATTGCCTTGATTGATACGCTGATAGATATTCTCCCAGCTGTCTTTACGCCTGGTGGTATCGCGATCGATTTGGATAATGGGGTAAAGCTCTTTGCTGGTTTGCGGATTGGCAAAAATCGCATGCAGGTTTTCGCTGAGCCTTGTCGTGCCCATCCCTTTGGCATCCAAATTTTGACTGCCACAATCAGGGCAAACTTTTGGAATATAAGCTTGCCAGTCGCAGTGGTGGCATTTTAAATAGGAGCTACTATAAGCGTTGTGTTGGGAATGGCTATTATAATGAACGGTTAAATGCGCGTCGCAGCGCGGACAATCTGCCTGCCAACCGCAAGCTTCGCATAGCAAAACTGGCGCATAGCCGCGACGGTTTAAAAATATTAATACTTGATCGCCCGCTTCTAGCGTTTGCCGTATTGCCCCAATCAGCGCATCGGTCAGCCCAGTATCATAGCGCGCGCCGTCGTCCGTCGTTTGCTGATGAGTACTTTGCAGGCGCGCATCAATCAGCTGCATGGTCGCAAGCTTCGCATTACCGGGACGAGTTTGCAGTTGGCACTCCACCAGCTTACCGTCATTGACCAGTTTTAGATGCTCAAGAGATGGCGTCGCCGTACCCAGTACGACAGGGATATTGGCTTGTAGTCCGCGATAAAGTGCCACGTCGGCGGCATGATATCGCAAGGTATCTTGCTGCTTATAAGAGCCATCATGCGCTTCATCAACGACAATTAAGCCCAAATCTGCAAAAGGATATAGCACCGCTGAGCGTGTCCCAATAATGATTTGAGCGTGACCGGTACGGCAGTCTTGCCAGCCTTGTAAGCGATGAGTATTGTTCATGCCAGAATGCAATAAGACAATGTGAGCGGCAAAGCGACTGGCGAAACGCGCGCGCGTTTGCGGTGTCAATCCAATCTCTGGTACCAAAATCAACACCTGCTTGCCAGCTTCCAATACGGCTTGCATCGCTTGCAGATAGACTTCTGTCTTGCCACTACCAGTGATGCCATTTAATAAAAATCCCGTGTAGCGATTGGCTTCATGAGCCGCAATAATGGCGGTAACGGCGAGTTGTTGCTCGTTATTGAGATCAAGGGGCATTTTCGCTAATTTAACAGGCGCAGGTGCTTGTTTGGTCTGAATATAGCGCTCGATTAAACCTTTGTCTTCGAGCGCCTTTAAAAAACTCCTCTCCATGCCCTCTAGCAATAAAACATCTTCACTCGCGCCGCGCTCGCCATGCAGCTTAAGCATATCAAATTGTTGTTTTTGTTTTTTGGCGTTGGCACGAAAGTCATCGTCGCTTACCTGCGGCAAAATTCGCCAATGGGTAATCAGTAAATCCAGCGGCTTACCTTGACGAACGAGCGTTGGCAGCATGACTGCTAAAACGTCACCAAGTGGGTAGTAATAATAACGCGCCAGCCAATGTGCCAGCTTTAGCATACTGGCGTCCAAAATAGGCTCAGCATCCAAGCATTTATTGATAGGTTTTAGCTTATTAAGTGGCACGCTGCTATTTGCTTCTGGAATATGAGCGACGACGATACCGATTAAAGTTTGACGACCAAAGGATACTTCGACACGGCAGCCAATATGAGGTAAAGAAGGGCTTGAGAAGGCGTTTATATCTGCTGGTATGCTATAGTCAAATACCCGATAAAGGGGCACGGGTAGAGCAACTTGTACCAACATAGAATGCGTTCCCAGTTTCAGGTAAATGGTTTTTGGATAAACAGTTTTTAGATAAATGGTCTTTAGATAACCAGCTTTTAGATATCTAGATTGTAATATTGATAAGAATAATAGCAATAAGCCCAAATATTGATATTTGGGCTTACTTTGGCCTTACTTTTTAGCAGTGGCTTTTTTGGCGTAATGACTTGAGAATTAAGTACGTCTATGTATTAAGCCTTACCATTTACATGATGATATGGCTTAAGTTACTCAATATATAAAATTGACTCAATCTCGACCACACCGCCTTTAGGTAACGCCGCTACTTGGACGGCTGCACGGGCAGGATATGGCTCGCTCAAATTGGCAACGAACACGTCGTTTAGTGCCGCAAAATCATTCAAGTCCGTTAATGACACGTTAAATTTAACCACGTCATTTAAGCTGCCACCAGCCGCTTCACAGATGGCTTTGATGTTTTCGAACACTTGCTCAGCCTGTGCTTTAAAACCTTCTTTTAATTCCATGGTATCAGGGTCAAAACCCAACTGTCCTGAAATATAGACGGTGTTACCGACTTTGACGGCTTGTGAATAAGTACCAACGGCAGCAGGGGCTTTATCAGTTTGAATGGTTTGACGAGTCATATTATATCCTTTTTATCTTTTTCTGGTTTAGTAGGTAAGGGCGCATTATTCATCATTTACATTTTGGTTTTCACCTTGCAAATGATGACACGCTCTATGTTTATTTGTTAAAAATCAAAAAACACAGTTTATCATTATTTCAGGTCTTTCTAAAATTTTCTAAATCCATTATTCAATGTTCTATTGAGTGAGTGTTGGTGGCGATGTATCACGCGCACTACACCTTGTTACCAGCACTACAGCTGATACAGCCTGATGATGTTTGGGAAACCTAGCAAGGAGCGTAGCTCGCGAATGCCTTGTGCTAGATGATTGCGACTGCGAACGATAATATGGATGATGGTGTCACTACTGCGCACATCTACTTTTTCTACCCCTATATTTAATTGGCGTAAATGATAGATTACTTCAGTAATTTGTTCGTCGCTGAGGGCAATAGATAGTTTTAAATAGGCTGGAAAGCGAATCTTTCCGGTATTTTTTATGTCATGCTCGCCAGCGTCACCTTGTTTTACGGCCTTGTCATTACGCCAGCGCAGTTGTATAACCTGATAAGGATTGTCTTTACGAATATCGTCAAGTGAAAAGCACTTGTGTCGATGAACAACCAGACCGTGACGGGACAAGTGACCGACGATAGGATCACCATAAATAGGATGACAACAATTGGCAAAATCAAGCTCAACCCCAGACGCATTGACTATCAGCTGCTGTGGTTGGATCATATCATCGCTGTGTTCTTGTGCTTGCAAATCATTGACTTCATCGCTAAACAAGCGAGTCACTACCAGCTGTGGTAGTAACGTACCAGAGCTTATTTGCTCAAATAGTTCGGATTTTTCGGTCAAGCCACGCCATTCAGTGAGGTTTTTCCAATCACTATCGGTTAAGTCATCGAGACTTTTTTGATAGGTTTTTAGCGCCCGATCTAAGGCTTGTTGACCATGGTGTTGCTTATCAGCAGGAGACAAGTCTTTAAACCAACGCAAAATCTCTTCACGCGCTTTATTGGTCACGACAAATCCTAGCCATTCTGCTTTTGGTTCTGAGTGGCTATTGACTTCTATTTCAACCAGCTGCCCATTCTTAACGACTGTGCCAAGTTTGGCTTTTTTACCATCGATATTGGCACCAACGGCTACATTGCCGACCATCGGTCCGACAGCGTAAGCAAAGTCTAGTGCGGTTGCGCCTTGTGGTAGCTCATAAGCGCGACCCTTTGGACTATAGCAGATGATTTTACTGGAGTGTAGGTAATCCATCAGCTCATTAATGGTAGAGACCGCCGCTGAAAAGTCTGGGCTATTTTCATCTAAGCTGTCTTCATCGACCAAGTCTTTCATATTGCGTAATGAGGCTTGGATAACCGATTGGCTAACGTCTGAGGCATGCTCTGCACCGATGACACCAAGCCGCGCTGCGCTTTGCATTTGCTTGGTCAAAATCGTCACTTTGACGACATCGTTATCGCGCTCATAGATAAGCGTGAGTGATTGATTGCCACCTGGTAGCGGACGACGAATATTATCAGCGATATGAGAGTCATCAATCTGGTATTTTTTAATTAAGTAATAGGCCAATTTGTCACAGGCTTCGACATTATCGAGGACAATCTCAAAGGCATAATGACGGAGCAGAGCGTTGATTTCACCGCGATTGCGGAAAAACTGACGGTAGATGACCACGCGATTGTCTAAAACTTTGACCAGACCATTCAACCCCAAATTATTGAGGACAATACTCAAATAGCGATGGATGGCCTCTCTTTGAAAGTTACGCCCAAGCCCGTGCTGTAGTAGCTTGTCAGACAGTTTGTTGTACATGTCAGAATCAAGGTTACGATAACAGAGCACCTCGATATAATCGGCAATATCATTAAGACCCATCAGCCGCGCAAACGGCACATAAAAGTCCAATGTTTCTTGTGCTGTAGTGCGTTGTTTTTCTGGGCGTACTGCATCTAGTGTCGACATATTATGTAAGCGGTCTGCAAGCTTAATAATCAATACACGTGGGTCGGCAAGGGTGGCTGTCAAAATTTTATGAAAGGTGGCTGCTTTGTTTTGCTGTTTATTGTGGGAGGACGACTTTAGCTTAGTCACACCGTCGACCAGTCTCGCCACTATTTTGCCATAGCGCTGCTCAATCTGCTCATCGCTCACCTCGGTGTCTTCGACCGTATCATGCAAAATCGCTGCAATAATCGTATCTCGATCCAAACGAAAACCTGCCAGTATCTCGGCCACCGCAATCGGGTGGGTGATATAAGGCTCTCCTGATTTACGCTTATCTTTGATGTGCGCAATATCACCGAACTCACAGGCATCAATAATATCACGGCGTTCAGCAGCAGTGAGGTAACCTACTGAGCGCAGTAAATTATATTGAGCCTCATCGACTAAATGATGGCTGAGTTTGGGTAAGGTTTGACTCATAAAGTAACGATCCTATTTTCCATTACCTGTTTGCCTGACTGTCTATCGGGTAAATGGTGACTGAATGAATGCTGGAATACTATAAATATAAAAAATTTCGAGAAAAAAGATAAAAATAGGTAGACCATCCTCTAATTAATCGTAAATCGCATTCAATGTCAACTGCTAAGCGAACAGGTGCTATAAAAATTTAGAAATTCTAACTCAATGGTAGGTTTTCAGGTATAAATGGTGACTAAAACAGTCAAAGCAATATCACAGCAATCAGCCATTACAACCAAAAAACCACAGCCTATGCTGTGGTCTCTCGTCAATATGTCATCACTGTGTGGATTTATCTTATAAGGCAGTGGTTAGCTTTATAGGCTTCATACGACAAATCTTCAATGCTGTATCTTAATAATACAGTGTCTTAAAAACCATGATCGCCTGACAGTGCCAAATCTAATGAACTGGTGGCAAAGTTGTGCTCTGGCTGATTTAGGATATCGCGAGTGATTTTACCAGCAGCGATTTCACGCAATGCCAATACCGTAGGCTTGTCATTATCCACATCAACCAATGGTTCTGCGATACCTTTAGCCAATTGACGTGCACGTTTGCTTGCCACTAAAATCAGTTCAAAGCGATTATCAACATTATCCAAACAATCTTCAATCGTCACTCGTGCCATATGTAGCTACCTCGGTTGTTTTTATTAGTCACGGAGCTTGCCCGCCACTCAATAAAAATAATATCAAAATATAAAGGGGGGATAGCGAGACATTATAGCATTTTTTGCCCAGCCGCGTAGTTGCTTTTTGCGTGTCTATTAACGTATCTATTAATAAGCGCTCATCGACTGAGTTGACAGTAGTATTTCGCTCTTGCTTTACTCTTCTACTTTATTGCTAAGTAAATTGCTGATGGTGCGATGATACCGCTGCTGTTGACGCTTAAGCGTCTGCCTGTCTGCCACGATAATGGCTTTTAGCTCAGTCAAAGCGACCTCAAAATTGTCATTAATAATCACAAAATCAAAATGGACATATTGCGCCATCTCAGTCACTGCGCCAGCCAGACGTTGCTCTATTACCTCCATAGTATCTTGCCCACGCGTCGATAGACGCTGACGTAAAGTGGCAATACTTGGCGGTAAAATAAAAATCATAATGGCGTCAGTAAAGATTTTTTTGACTTGTAGTGCGCCCTGCCAATCAATCTCTAAAATAACATCGACGCCTGCTTCTAACTGCGTCCGCACGCTTTGCTCCGAGGTGCCATAGTAATTACCAAAGACCTCAGCATGTTCTAAAAACTTGTTTTCACCGATGGCAGTCACAAATTTTTCGACGTCGGTAAAATGATAATGGTGACCATCAATCTCGCCGGGACGTGGCGTGCGCGTGGTGTGTGATACGCTGACGGTTAAGTCATTAGTCGTGGCAAGTAGCTGCTTTACCAGTGAGGTTTTACCCGTACCTGAGGCGGCGGTAATAATAAATAATGAACCTGTCATACAATGTGTCCTAATGGAGTGTGTGCTAGTCAAATCTGTGCGAATAAAAAAGCCAAAGCTGTTTTAGTAAACAATTCAAAACTGGTAAAAAGAAAAATCGCCATCATGTATGGCGATAGACATTGTCATCGATGCACTATTATAAACTGCTTTTGTGGCTTTTATTTTAATTAAAGCCGCCTTTGACCAGTCGTTATCATCGAAGCGGCGTAAAGATGGCATAGGGCGATTTAGTATAAATCACATTTTTGGTGCATTGAGTGCAGTTAACGCTATCACTATGGATAAATACTTTGAACGTATGAATGTGTTTGCTTCTAGTTAAAACAGCCTCTAGTACCGTGCTATTTTCAAAGGCAATAAAAGTAAATTATGCTAAAGTAGCGTAATGAATTCATCCCAATTTTTGAATTAAAGCTTTTGACATTAATGTCGTGTATTTAAGCTTTAATAATAAATTATCTAATGATAGGCCCTCTTATGCAAATTTATCTTGCCAATCCACGTGGATTTTGTGCTGGTGTGGATCGCGCGATTGCGATTGTGAACGAAGCATTGACACGTTTTGAACCGCCCATTTATGTCCGTCACGAGGTGGTACATAATAAATTTGTCGTCTCTGATTTGGCCAATCGCGGTGCGGTCTTTGTGGAAGAACTTCATGAAGTGCCAGACGGCTCTATCGTTATTTTTTCTGCTCATGGCGTATCAAAAGCTGTCGAAGATGAGGCTGAACGCCGCGATTTGACCGTATTTGATGCCACTTGTCCGCTGGTCACTAAGGTACATATCGAAGTCGCTAAATTTGCGCAAGAGGGTATGGATGCGGTATTGATTGGGCACGCTGGACATCCCGAAGTGGAAGGCACGATGGGGCGCTTTAACCGTCGCCACGGCGGTCACATTCATTTGGTTGAAAACGAAGCCGATGTGGCAGCATTGAGTGTACAAAATGCCGAACGTTTGGCATTTGTTACCCAAACGACCTTATCTATGGATGACACCGCACGCGTCATCGATGCACTGCGTGAAAAATTCCCTAGTATCCAAGGTCCGCGCAAAGACGATATCTGTTATGCCACGCAAAACCGCCAAGATGCGGTAAAAGACTTAGCCAGTCGCTGTGAGGTGGTCTTGGTGGTTGGCTCGCCCAATTCTTCCAATTCTAATCGTCTGCGTGAGCTGGCTGAGCGGATGAATTGCCGTGCGTATTTAATCGACAATGCCAGTGAGATGGATAAAAGCTGGTTGGATGGTGTGCAGAGTATCGGTGTCACCGCTGGCGCATCAGCACCCGAAGTACTGATTCAAGAAGTGCTACAGCAGCTGCAAGATTGGGGTGGTGATTTACCGAGTGAGCTATCAGGCATCGAAGAAAATGTCACTTTCAGTCTGCCTAAAGCCTTGCGTATCCCAGTCACCCAAGTGGGTAAATAGATAAGGCTTTGTACAAGACATCTAATAGGTAACGTATAGTAGGTAATGCAAAATGAAAAAGCAAAAAAAAGGATTTGTATTGGCAGAAGCCACTCTCGGTGAGGTTAACAAACAATTGAAAGTGAATTTGTTTGTCATCGTGGTGGTGGGATTCGTGTTAGGCAGTAATATTCTGCATTTTATGCGAGAAAAGAATGTTTTTTATGGCGTATTAATTGCCGCGATGGTCGTTGCATTATTTTTTGTCATTAAGAGTCGACAGGTTCTTAAATTAAAACAACAAGAGCTTATCAAATAAATCATAGGACAGTCATGTCAGCTTATTATAACTTTATCAAACGCGAACAGCGAGAAGACGGCGTCAACGTCGCACATTATCAGCCCACCAAACATGCCCAAGGTGCTTGGAATGAGCATGAACAGCATATGGCACCAGCGACAGGATTGCTCACGGCTGAGCTCAACGGTTATGTGCCGCAAGAAAACATGCGTATCGCTCGCATTAGCCTAGATATCTTAGGATTGATTCCACTGGATGACTTTACCATTACCACGCGTTGTATTCGTCCAGGTAAGACTATTGAGCTTATTGAAGCAGTGATGAGCAGTCGCGGTCGTGATGCAATTATTGCGCGGGCATGGCGTCTAATGACCCAAGATACCAGCGAGATTGCAGGCATTGAAGACCAAAAAGCGGTACATAAGCCCGAAGAGTTGCCCATTTGGGAAGACATGAAAGGCTGGCCGGGCGGGTTTATTGAAAGTGTGCGCTTGGTCGCTGATGATACGCAGCGTCGCCCAGGACGCGGTATGGTCTGGATTACTAATGATGTGGATATGATCGAGGGCAAGCAAACTGATGACTTGGTGCATCTATTGGGCATGGTCGACACGGCCAATGGCGTTGTGCCTCGGCTTGGGCTTGGCTTGTCAGAATTAGAATGGATGTTTCCCAATACGGATTTGCAAATTCATATGCATCGCGCGCCGCAAGGTCGCTGGCTTGGCATCGAAGCGGTGCAGCAGTATGGCAATGATGGCATTGGCTTAACGAGCGCTGTGTTACATGACGTTCATGGCCCTTTTGGTCGTAGTGAGCAAATTTTGACCATTCGTCCGATGCCGCGTTAATTGCTCTGTGGTATTTAATTAAGCTCTATTTAATATGGTCAATTCGCTTTAAAAAAGTGATAGCAAGGCTGATAGAGAGTAGTTGCACTGTTAATATTTATCGTTATTAATAACAACCATCCTAAGGAGTAAAGTATTTGCATGAGTAAAAAACAAGTTCAGTGGTTCTGAAAAACAAAACGAAATCATGTAATTAATTAATTATACAAATCAATGGTAATGGGTTGTAATAGTATCTAACCACAGAACATGACTGTCATTAGACATTACTATGAAAAAAACAAACCGTTTTTCGAACAAGCTGACAACTATTCTGGAACTATTAATAGAAGCGTATTCAGAATAGGTTTTGTACTTTAATCCATTTGCTATTCACAGGAGTATGACTATGAGCAACGATATGAGCGATAAAAAATGTCCTTACGCACCGACCCAATTGACCATGGGCAATGGCGCACCAGTGGCAGACAATCAAAACAGCATGACCGCCGGCAAACGCGGCCCATTATTGGCGCAAGATGTTTGGCTCAATGAAAAGTTAGGAAATTTCGTCCGTGAAGTGATTCCAGAACGCCGTATGCACGCCAAAGGCTCTGGCGCATTTGGTACTTTTACCGTGACCAATGACATCACTAATTATACCCGTGCGGATATTTTTAGCGAAGTGGGTAAACAGACTGAGATGTTTGCGCGCTTTAGTACCGTCGCAGGTGAGCGCGGCGCAGCTGATGCCGAGCGTGACATTCGCGGATTTGCTTTGAAATTCTACACCGAAGAAGGTAACTGGGATATGGTGGGAAATAATACACCTGTGTTCTTCTTACGTGATCCGCGCAAATTCCCAGACCTAAACAAAGCCGTCAAACGTGATCCACGTACCAATATGCGTTCGGCGACCAACAACTGGGACTTTTGGACTTTATTACCTGAAGCCTTACATCAAGTTACCATCGTTATGAGTGATCGCGGTCTGCCAGCATCGTATAGAAATATGCATGGTTTTGGCTCGCACACGTATAGTTTTTGGAACGAAGCCAAAGAACGTTTTTGGGTCAAATTCCATTTCCGCACGCAACAAGGCATCAAGAACTTAACCGATGCCGAAGCAGCAGAGGTGGTTGGTTCTGATCGTGAGAGTCATCAAAAAGATTTGTACGATGCCATCGAAAATGGTGATTTTCCTAAATGGAAAATGTATGTGCAAATCATGCCAGAAGCTGAGGCGGATACCGTTCCTTATCATCCGTTTGACTTGACCAAAGTATGGCCAAAAGGGGATTATCCGCTGATTGAAGTGGGTGAGTTTGAATTAAACAAAAACTCTGACAATTACTTTGTCGATGTGGAACAAGCCGCATTTGCCCCAAGTAATTTAGTACCGGGTATCAGCGTTTCACCGGATAAAATGCTACAAAACCGCTTGGTTAACTATGCCGATGCTCAGCGTTATCGTGTCGGTGTCAATCATCAACAGATTCCGGTAAATAAGCCGCGTTGCCCTGTGATGAGCAATCATCGTGATGGCCAAGGCCGTGTCGATGATAACTATGGCAGTCGCCCGCATTATGAGCCAAACAGCTTTAGCCAGTGGCAAGAGCAGCCTGATTATGCTGAGCCACCATTAAAAATTGACGGCTATGCGGCGCATTATGACTTCCGTGAAGACGATAGCGATTATTTTAGTCAACCTCGCGCATTGTTTAATTTGATGAGTGCTGAGCAACAACAAGTGCTATTTGAAAACACAGCGAATAATATGGCTGGTGTGCCGGACTTTATTCAATATCGCCACATTCGCAACTGTAACTGGTGTGATGCTGCTTATGGCGCAGGCGTTGCCAAAGCACTAGGCTTAACGGTTGAAGATGCGATGAATGCTCGTGAGTCAGATCCAGCGCTGCATTTGCCTAGCTGCTTATAGTTGATAGGTCTATCTAAAAACGTATTACTAAATCTATTTGCTGAATATACTTGCTAAACCTATTATCGATATAACGACACCGCCTTAGGAAACTAGGGCGGTGTTTTTGTTGAATTGTGCTTTTTAGCTTGAAATTTTCTGCTGCGCCCCTATTAGTATAAACAGCTTAGCGATATTCGAAATTGAACTGCTTAATTTGTAGCTGAGTAGAGACAGTTGAATGCTTGCTATTTTATGATACGTTTTTGACATAAATTAAAGGAGTTTTTTATGAGTGAACAGACCCCAGTTGATAACCAAAAAGTTGATAGCATCAATGTTAATAAAAGCAGCCCTGAATTAAAAAAACATACCTTTGAGGCGGAAGTAGCGCAACTGCTACATCTAGTCACCCATTCGCTTTATTCTAATTCTGATATCTTTGTGCGTGAGCTGGTTTCAAACGCCTCTGATGCTTGTGATAAATTGCGCTTTGAAGCGACCAATGATGACAGTCTTTATGAAGACGATGGTGAGCTAAAAATTCGCATTGCTGTCGATGAAGATGCCAAAACCATCACCTTTACCGATAATGGTATTGGCATGAATGAAGTCGATGCCATCGAAAACTTGGGTACAATTGCTAAATCAGGTACTAAGGCTTTCCTAGACAAGCTATCTGAATCACAAAAGCAAGATGGTCAATTAATCGGACAGTTTGGGGTTGGCTTCTATTCAGGTTTTATCGTTGCCGATACGATTAGCGTCGAATCACGTAAAGCGGGCGAGCCTGCGGATAAGGGCGTGCGCTGGGTATCTGATGGTACCGGTAGCTTTACTGTTGAGCCTATCACGAAAGAAACTCGTGGCACCGCCATTACTTTGCATTTAAAAGAGCAATATAGTGAGGGTGAAGACAGCTATTTAGACCGTGGCAAAATTAAGCAGTTGGTTAATAAATACTCAGACCATATCAGCTTGCCGATTCAGATGCGTAAAGAAGTTTGGCAAGAAGATGTCAAAGAAGAGGGCGACGATTCTGAAGAAAACAGCGCTCCAACCAGCGGCGAGATGGTATTGACCGATGAATGGGAAACTATCAATAAAGCCAGCGCGCTATGGACACGTACGGCATCTGAGATTGAAGATGAAGAGTATATCGATTTTTATAAAAACATCACCTATGACATGGATGCGCCACTAGCATGGACGCATAACCGTGTCGAAGGTCGTGTTCAGTATACTCAGCTGCTATATATTCCGAAAAAAGCCCCTGTCGATTTATATACTCGTGACCAGCAGCATGGACTAAAGCTATACGTGAAGCGCGTCTTTATTATGGATGAAGCTGAGCAATTATTGCCAATGTACCTGCGTTTCGTAAAAGGGGTGATTGATTCAGCAGACTTGCCATTGAACGTCAGCCGCGAGCTATTACAAGAGTCGCGTGATGTGAAGTCTATCCGCGATGGTAACGCCCGTCGTATTTTGACGTTGCTGGCCAGTCTAGCCAACAGTGAAGACAGTGATAAGCAAGAAAAATTCGCGCAGTTCTACGCTGAATTTGGTGATGTTATCAAAGAAGGCGTTGGCGAAGACATGGGCAATCAAGAACGTATTGCCAAATTGCTCCGCTATGCGACCAGTACTCAGGATAGTGTGACGACCAGCTTTGAAGACTATAAAGCGCGTATGAAAGACGGTCAAAAAGCCATTTATTATCTAACGGCTGACAATCTAGCGGCTGCTAAAAATAGTCCACAACTTGAGCTGTTTAAAAAGAAAGGCATCGAAGTTATTTTGATGACCAGCCGTGTCGATGAATGGGCGATGAATTTCTTGACCTCATTTGATGAGACACCGCTACAAAATATCGCGAAAGGTGCCGTTGATTTGGGCGATTTGCAAGACGAAGCTGAAAAGGCGGAAGCAGAAAAAGCGCAAGAAACCATGAAGCCTGTTGTCGATAAACTTAAAGCAGCGTTAGGCGAACGTGCCAAAGATGTGAAAGTATCGACGCGTTTGGTTGATAGTCCTGCCTGCTTGGTCGTTGGTGAAGGCGAGCTATCACCACAAATGATTCAGATGCTTAAACAAATGGGTCAAGATGTGCCAGAAAGCAAGCCAACATTAGAGGTCAACCCTGATCATCCATTGATTAAAAAGTTAGAGACTAGCGAGCAATCTGACGTCGATTTTGATAAATTGGCGCAAGTGATTTTTGACCAAGCATTGTTAGCAGATGGCGGTCAGTTAGATGATCCAGCCGCTTATCTAAAACGTGTGAATGAGCTTTTGATGAGATAGTAGTGAGTCTTTGATACAGTCATTATTGAGAAAAAAGGAGGTCTTGGATTCAAGACCTCCTTTTTTATATGTTCTTAGCCAAATTTAAGCGAATTTTACAAATCAGCCTTATCCTCTTGACCGACAATCCGTTACAATCGCGTTATATTAGCGAGCTAAACTGCTTAGTCATATTTTTAGTCTTTGCTATTCGTCTCTTAAAATTATCTCATTGTGAATTGCATGTAATCTTGATGTCCATATGCTATATAAAAAATGTGAATTAATGACATTTCGTAGGTAGTTGCCACACCAAAAATCATCATCAACTCACTTTCTTTTCTCGACTGGCTAGAGGTCTAAGTCTTTGTCACTTGCGTCGTTAAAAACCGTATCGCTTCAGCGTTTTTCGCTCAATTTCGCTGCCAATATTATTGCAACCTTGTGGATGCTAGTAGGGTCGACGCGCGCGTTTTCTTGGGTAAAACCGACCTTTATTCAATTTGCTGTCTTTGCACTCTTAGCGCTCGGTAGCAACGTGCTTTTTTCGTGGTTGGCCGCGGAAAATGGCAGTATCTTTAATGAGCAAGGGTTGGTCAGCTACTTGATTTGGCCGATGATAATTTTATTGGGCGGCATCATTTTGGCACGGCGTTCTGGCAATCAAACGTTGGTGTTTGTGCCCGTGGTATTGTGGCTAGTGGCTGATACCTTATCTGCACTATTACAAAGTTTGGTGCAGTTTTTGGGCAGTTATGGTTGGTTGCCAGATTGGAGCTATTCACTTTTACCCATACTGTTTTTGGTGCTGTTTTTATGGCAGACCTTGGCGTTATTATGGATTTTTTCTCGTCGTCTACGCATACCGTGGTGGGAGCGGGTCATTGTATTGGTAGGTGCAGTCGCACTGTTGACGATTTGGCAGCGTAATGTCGCGGACCAGCCTATATTTAAGCAGATTCCTGTAGAGCCTGTTTTAGCAGAAGCGGCATTATATGAGCAGCCTCGTTTGTTACAGCAAGCATTAAATAGTATCGATCCCAGCACTTCGGGCAAGACCGACTGGTATTTTATGGGTGTGGCAGGATTCTCTGGTCAAGATGTTTTTCGCTCTGAGATTAATAAAGTGCGTGAGCTATTCGATGTGCGTTTTGGCACTAGTGGACATTCACTCTCGTTGATCAACAATACCTATAGTTGGCTTGATGAGCCAATCGCTACCAAAACCAGTATTCTGCGTGGATTAAAGAAAATTGGTCAGCAGATGAATGCCGATGAGGATGTGTTATTCCTAACCTTGTCTTCACACGGCAACGAAAATATCATTCAATTAGCAAATCCACCATTAGCAATGGAGAATCTAGATGCCGCATGGTTACGGGAGGCGCTAGACGCTTCAGGTATTCGCTGGCGGGTGATTGTGGTATCTGCTTGCTATTCAGGCTCATTTATCGATGAATTGGCCTCCCCAACCACGGTGGTGATTACCGCATCAGCGGTGGATAAGGCATCGTTTGGCTGTACCAATACTGCTGAGATGACCTATTTTGGGCAAGCGTTTTTTGCTGAAAGCCTGCGTGGCAATACCAGTTTTGAATCTGCCTTTAAAGATGCCCGTTTGCGTGTGAATGAGCGTGAAAGTGCGATGGGTTTTGAACCCTCAGAGCCGCAGATGGTGATTGGTAGTCTGATGGAGACTGCTTTGCCAGCATTCGAACAAGTATTGTTTGATAAAACTCGACCACCAGTCGCCAGCATTATTAATGACAGTGATTCTATCGCCATTAATATCGTAGAGGATAGTGCCTCTGGTCAGCCAGTGGCTAATACTGCGATCACTGCCAATTAACAACTAACAGTAAACCCAAAACCCATAACCCAAAAATTACGATGAGCCGTATTAAGCTCGTTCAGTCTAGAATCTGTAATACTGACACTCGCTTTCCTTACTACTTTAATTCTTGTGAATGGTATAATGATTGAGTACTAAGTGAGTTTGGAGAAGTACTAGTATTACTTTACCAATGCTTTTTATAAGTCATCGTGTACTTTACTTTGGATAAAAAGGATGTCGCTTATGAACAACTCTTATAAACACAGTTTATCTACCAACTCAAAAATCACGCAGATCAGCGTCAACCGCTGTTTTGATGGTGAGCAGCATTACTATAGGCATCAATCATCATCGACCAAAACGCCGATGACCTTTAGCATTTATCTGCCAGATGAAGCGCTTGCTGGTCGCCGTTGTCCTGCGATTCTATATTTATCAGGTCTCACTTGCAATGCTGATAATGTCACCCACAAAGCGCATTTTCAGCAAAAATGCAGCGAGCTTGGCATGATATTTATTGCGCCTGATACATCACCTCGAAGTAGTGATGACAGAGATGTGCCAAACGACGACCGCTATTTTGTCGGTCAGGGTGCCAGCTATTATGTCGATGCGACGCAAGCGCCTTGGTCAGAGCATTTTAATATGCAAAGCTACATCGTTGATGAGTTATATGACTTGTTACGCTCAGAATTTCCTATTGATAGTATCGGCGTGACAGGGCATTCGATGGGCGGTCACGGAGCATTACTATTGGGCTTTAAGTTTCCAGGCAAGTTTGTGAGTGTCTCAGCTTTATCGCCTGTGTGCGCGGCCAGTGAGTCAGCATGGGGGCAAGCCGCTTATACAGAATACTTCGGCGATGATAAGTCACGATGGGCGCAGGCAGATGCTGCACAGATGATTGAAAAATCAGGGCAGCAGTATGCAAGTATCTTAGTGGATCAAGGCGCGGCTGACAATTTTTTAGCAGAGGGTCAACTACAAACCACTAAATTACAACGCGCTTGTGACAAAGCCAATCAGCCCTTAACCTTGCGTTATCAGGCGGGTCACGATCATAGCTACTACTTTATTCAAACGGTGATTAACGATCATATTGAACATCACTGGCGTATGGCACAAATGAGCTAAGTCCAGTATTAGAATGATGATCTGATCGATAAATTGACAGACAGTTACGCTGATTATTTAGTCAAGCGTACTTATTGATATAAAATAGATTAATGTAAAATAGAAGTTGGCTAAGTATCTGTTAAGCATCTTTAAAGGTAAGGTTTTATGGCAAGTAATCTGACAGCATTAGTAGCCGATGGTTTGGCTTGTAAGCAGCAAACCGTTCAGTCATCGCTTGCGACCATGCAAGCCGATATGACCGCGGCTCTAAAAAATAATCAGCATGCTGATATTAGTACTGAATCACATGACAGACAGACACGTTCAGATGAGCTTATCGCAACCGTAGTTAATGAGTCGGGTGATAAAGTGCTAGATGACGCGCAAGTCTCACGAGTGATAGAAATGGCGTGGGAGGACAGAACACCGTTTGGGGCGATAGAGCATAGCTATGGTCTCAATGAAGCAGGCGTGATTAAGCTGATGCGCCAAGCGCTAAAGCCGTCATCTTTTCGCTTATGGCGTCAGCGTGTCAGTAATCGCGCGACCAAACATCAAGCTAAGCGAGGCTTCGATGTCGGTCGTGCTTATTGCAAAACCCAGTATAAGCAGCGCTAGTAGTTTGAGTTCTTAATATTATTGCTTTAAAGGCACAGTTTTTTGAGCCAGTTCTTAGTTTCTTTTTATTTTTATTCGTATTTTATTTCAACAGAATCAGGTAGCTCAACTATGATTATTCCTTCTAAACCTTATCTTATCGCCCCATCAATACTCTCAGCTGATTTTGCACGTTTAGGTGAAGAAGTTGAAAGGGTGTTGGAATCAGGTGCTGATGTGATTCATTTTGATGTAATGGACAACCATTATGTACCCAATCTCACCTTTGGCAGTATGATTTGTAAGGCGCTGCGTGATTATGGGATTGATGCACCAATCGATGTGCATTTGATGGTCTCACCAGTTGACGGCATGATTGAGCAGTTTTTGGAAGCAGGTGCGAGTGTTATCACTTTTCATCCAGAAGCCAGCGCCCATATTGATCGCTCTTTACAGCTGATCAAAGATGGCGGTGCTGAATGTGGTTTAGTATTGAATCCCGCAACGCCATTACATTATTTAGACTATGTGATGGACAAGGTAGATCAAATTTTATTGATGAGCGTCAACCCAGGTTTTGGCGGTCAGTCATTTATTGAAGGGACGTTAGAAAAAGTGCGCCAAGTCCGTCAGCGCATCATCACCAGTGGTCGTGATATCAGATTAGAAGTAGATGGCGGTATCAAAGCCAGTAATATCCGAGCCATTGCCGAAGCGGGTGCTGATATGTTTGTGGCAGGGTCGGCGATCTTTAACCAAGATGACTATAAAGTGGCTATTGATGCTATGCGTGCTGAGCTGGCTTTGGCTAATGGTAACGAATAACTACGGTCTTATGTGATCGATAAATGCGTTCGTCAGTCATTTTTGTCATAAAAGAATAGTAGCAAAATGTGCTGTATAACGGATAACGATGCATAACGGTAAGTTACGTAAAGGTGAAATATGGACATAAAAAACTCAATCAATTCGTCAGAATCACCTGAGTCAGAGCAAAGCACTGAGCAGCCAATTCAGAATGAGATACAGCAACGCAGCTTGGTGCCAAAGGGTATTACTATTGGCTTGGCTGTATTTGCTTTGGTTCTAAGTTTGGCAGGTTACGGCTTTCGGCTAATGGTTGGTGATGATACTGGTGAAGTATTACGTCATGCTGCGGTCATTGTGCCTGCATTTATGCTGGGCATTCCCCTGTTTTTTTGGCTAGGTTCGAAGATACTTAACAAAGTTAAAGACATGCATATAGAGAGCTGGAATGCCATTAGCTTGGGTTATTTAACCTCTTGTATATCGATGTTATGGTTGATGGGTACTTACAGTTAGAGTCTTATGAGCAGAGATAAAGCTGTTTGGTAAATAGTGCACTGCAATATTTATGATAGGCTGTTTTTACACAATTTTTAATTATTAAGTCACGCGCTACAAGCGTGACTGGAATTTTACATGAGAATCATACCGACCAAGATTGCCAATATCATCTATCCAAAAGACCTACCCAATGGCTTATTTACTAGCTTAATTATCGCCTGTTTGCTGCTAGGGCTGGCATCATTACGTAACGGTACTGATTTACAAGGCTGGCTCAATGTCATCGAAAACTGGCTGCTTATGCTGTTGATATTTCCGACCGCCACAGCCACTGTAGCCTTACCGTTTAAATATCGAGATCCGACATTAGAGTTAAAGCTCATGTATTATCTCGGCATGTTTGTTGCCTTCTTATTTACTGTGGCAAAATTACGCTACTGGCGCTAATACTATCAGTGATAGCACACCCAAAGAGCCTTTATGTAGAAGACTTATGTGACAAGCCTTGAATTTCAAGACCAAAGCGTCCATTGTATGACTAAGATAGTTTTACCCGTATTACTGTAAAACAATAATGTTGCGGTGCGCGATTTTTCTTGCAAGTATTAGACGGGACAATGAGGAACCAATTCATGCCATACGATATCGATAATGATATAGAAGTAGATAACGAAAGTACGGATCAATTTGCAGGATTTGCCAAAGAGACTACCCTTGAGTTGGTAGAGGCAGAAGATGGTCGCTTATTGTTACGTGACGCGGAACAAGACGAAGCGCCGCTGATGACCATTGATTTTTCTGAAAAGCTTAAAGAGCTGCTCGGTAGTGACACCCAAGCGATAGGTCAGCATATGATTCATGCCGCGATTCAGGTCATTATGCAAAAGCAGATGAGCCAATGGCATGCGCATGTTTATGACAAAGAGCCGACGCACTATAGTTAGTGATGAGCTGGGTTGCTGTTAAGCTGGCTAGTAGTAGTCAATTAAAATAGTTATCATAAAAAGTAGCAAGCATAAAAAGGGGTATATCAATTGATATACCCTTTTTTTTCAAATAACTTATTTATAGGAAGTATTTATGAAAATATATTCTATAAATTATAGCAGTTATTTGATTTTAGCTTCTTTAAACATCACGTGCTGACGAATTTTTGGATCGAATTTCTTCATTTCCATTTTGCCAGGCATAGTGCGTTTGTTTTTAGTAGTGGTGTAGTAATACCCAGTACCAGCTGTTGATACTAATTTAATTTTATCTCTCATGATAGCTTTCCTGTAAATGAGGGGTCTTCAAACGATAGGTACGGATCTAAAATATTAAGTCGCTACATAAGATGTAGTAGAAAAGCAGCTTAAATGACGAAAATTATCGAGATATTAAGCTGCCAGTCTTAACTTATACTTTTTGACCTTGTGCGCGCATATCTGCTAACACTTTATCGATACCAAGTTTGTCAATAGTGCGCATACCTTTGGTAGACACACGTAGACGTACAAAACGATTTTCAGACTCTACCCAAAAACGATGGTTATGAAGGTTTGGTAGAAAGCGACGACGGGTTTTGTTGTTTGCGTGCGAAACATTATTACCCACCATAGGGCGCTTTCCAGTCACTTGGCAAACTCGAGACATGGCGAACTCCTAATCTATGAGGTATGAGTTTTTCTCATACCAGTCTGGGCAAGTTGCACGTTTTTGCGGCATGGACACAGCAAGCGGCAGCTTTGCACCAAACAAAACTATATGAATGTTGAGTTGATATTGCTGTTATCTAAAGGCAAATAACAAGCGTACCAATTCAGAAAATTTTAAAGCCGACATTTATACCATAAAAGAGATGAATACTCAAATATTTTTATGATTATTGTCGATCTAAAGGATGGCTATTATACCCTGAAATTCGCTGGCTATGTTGTTGATTATTTAATAGTAAAAATTAATTTTTAGTTGTAAGTTATAACAAAAGTCAGTAAAGTTGCTGTTATATATTTAATACAATCTGTTAATACAACGGGTATTAATGTAAATCTATGTATCATTACCAATCTATTATGATTCTGTGTAATGATTTTCGCTTATTTGCTCGAATAAATTACTGCTGACGCGGAGTCCAAAACATGTCATATAGTTCACGTCCACTTTCTTCTAAGTTGTTTCAATTGACAGCGTTATCACTGGCTTTAACATTAGCAGGATGTGGCGGCGGTGATGGTACAGATACAATTGCGCCAGCGCCTGATTTGGGTGTAGAGAAACCTAGTAGCGATGGTAATAATGGCACAGGTCCAATAGTAGGTGAAATTAAAATTACTCCTATAATCTTAACAGATGATAATGGCAATGTTACTCGTACTATTACTTCAGCTGGTGCAAGTGCAAAAGTAACTGTAACGGACAGTGCAGGAAAGCCTGTAAGTAACGCTCTGGTATCTTTTCAAGCTGAAAGTGTTATCTTTGGAAATAGTAATAATACCGTTTTAACTAATGAAAATGGTGAAGCGTCTATCTCTATTAAACCTGTAGATAACACCAATACAGGTAGCTATCAGCTGAGTGCAACCGTTGATTATAATGATCTGACCAAAACGACTCAGGGTTATAACTTTTCATTACAATCTATAGAAGTATTATTAACAAGTTTTGTATTATCAAATGATACCTTGCCCTCAGGTGGTAAAACAAATATCACACTAAAAACAAAAGATGCTGCAAATAATATCTTTCAAAATGATATAACGGTGAATTTTGGTACCAGTTGTGGTAGTTTTGATACAAGCAGTGTGGTCTCTAGTAACCAAGGCGATGTAACGACGACTTATACTGCTATTGATGCTAATGGGAACTTATGTGCAGGTCAACAGACTGTTACAGCTACCCCAGCTAATAATCCAGCAAACAAACAAACAATGACGGTTAATATCGCTGGTGTCGAAGCGAATTCTGTTGTTTATACGACTACTGAAAAAGTACAGTTAGGTGCTAGTAATAGTGGGTCATCAAACTCAGGACAGATAGAATTTACTGTATATGCCAACGGTAGACCTGCGGCAAACCAACAGGTTGAAATAAGTAAGAATTTTGCCCCTGAAGACTTCAGCTTTGTGACATTAAATAATCAAAATCCGAAGCCGTTAACCAGTGATTCGCAAGGTAAAGTGGTAGTGGATCTATATCCTGGTGTCAAGCCTGGACCTGTAGAGATAAAAGCTACTTTAAAACTACCAAATGGCAATTTGACTATTATAACTGCTTTATCGAAAGATGTTTCTGTGGCTACAGGGCGTGCAACCCAAAATGGCTTTAGTATTTCAATGACTAAGAATGTATTAGCCTTTGATGTTGACGGTGATAGTTCTACTATTACGGCACGTTTAGTTGACAGAGTTGGTAACCCTGTACCCGATGGCACAGTGGTAAGTTTCGTCAGTGAAGGTGGCAGAGTAACACCAAACTGCACAACTTCTAAAGGAACTTGTGATGTTGAGTTTACGACACAGAATCCGCGCCCTGCAGACAATCGTACTACGGTGATTGCTTACGTAGAGGGCGATAAATCTTATACCGATGTGGATGGAGATAACAAGTTTAGTGTTGGTGATATATTAACTCACAATATTGGTGATTTTTTCCGCGACGACAATGAAAATCATAAGTATGATAAAAACTTAGGTGAGTTTGTATATAAAAGAGGCTTGTCAGGTGCTACTTGTGCTTCCTCTTCATTATTTCAGCCTAATATCGATGACACTTGTGATAACGGTTTAGCTGCTACACTGCGCTATCAATTTGTGCTAGGTTTAGCTTCTAACAATCCTGTGTTTGATGGCTTATCAAACAGTTTGCCTGCTAATTCAGTAGATAATCCTAAAAAACCTATTACTCGAAACTTTAAGATGTATGGTAATAGTGCTTTAACTGTAAGCATGCCATCAGGTACTACTATTGACGTTGCAGCGAAAGATAAAACCAATTACACGCCTGTGGCAGAGTTAGTGGATGGTAGAATTCAAGTATCTAAGGCTGAGCCTAATACCATTGCTATTGTCAAATCAGGCTCGACATCAGAAAATGTTCGAATTGGATCAAACGGTACTGGCTCATTACCCACTACTATTCCTGCAGGATCTACATTATCAGTGGCAGATACAAATGTTACCTGTGAAGCAGAGCTTATCTCAGGAAATAAAACGGTTCCTAATGTTATTAGTCTAGGGAATAGTAAAGTTCAAGATAAAGACGTCCTATATACGCTTGTCTATAATAGCTGCCGACCTAACGATCAGATAAAAGTAACAGTAGTAACGCCTTCACCATCTGCTAATACTACTGTGAAGACAATAATTATCGAATAATATTGTTCACTAACTATTGTTTCTCTCTAAACCCCTAACCCTGCGTTGGGGGTTTTCGTATTTATAATCTCAATAACGAAATACAACCAACTCAATCAGCAAAGTTAGGTAAAAGCGATTAGAATAGTCGGTTTCCTATGCTAATGACCGTATTGAAAGTCAGTAGCAAGTTTAATTTTTTGATTGGGCGCACTATGTCAGACACTGCAACGATTACTTCAGCAAAAAAAACATCTCATAAACTATCTAATAACCTGTCTAATAAGACGGCAATCGATACTGCCACGCTATTGATTAAATGCCGTGACCAAGCCGGTATCGTGCAAGCGGTATCTGAGTTTATCCATCGCTATGGCGCTAATATCATCACTCTCGATCAGTATTCAACTGCTCATGAGGGTGGTCAATACTTTATGCGTTTAGAGTTTGCTTTGGCAGAATTGAGCGAGATTATTGAGAATTTTGAAGCCAGTTTTGCGCATACGGTAGCCAAGCGCCATAACATGGCTTGGCGTTTACATGATAATGCGATTAAGACGAAAGTTGGTATTTTAGTATCAAAGTTTGATCATGCATTGCTGGATTTGTTATGGCGGCATCAGCGAGGTTTACTTGACTGTGAGATTACCTCTGTCGTTAGTAATCACGAAGACTTGCGCCAATCGGTAGAGAACTTCGGTATTACTTTTCATCATGTGCCAGTGACCAAAGACAATAAATCAGAGGCAGAAGAGCAAATTCATGAGTTGATGGAAGGTAATGATTTGCTAGTGTTGGCGCGTTATATGCAGATATTGTCGTCTGATTTTGTCAAGCGTTGGCCGATGCAAGTCATCAATATTCACCATTCATTTTTGCCTGCATTTGTGGGAGCTGACCCTTATCGTCAGGCTTATGATAAAGGCGTCAAGCTCATTGGCGCGACCGCGCATTACGTCACCGCTGAGCTTGATCAAGGCCCTATCATTGAGCAAGATGTACACCGAGTCACTCACCGTCAAGGTGTGACGGAGCTGCGCGCTATTGGTCGTGATATCGAGCGTAATGTCTTGGCACGCGCCGTGAACTGGCATGTACAAAACCGCGTGATTGTAGCGGGTAATAAAACCGTGGTTTTTAATTAGCCTTCAATTAGAGCGATTTCAAATTGAGAAGTGCTGGTTAACAGAAGGTTAAAAAAAGCCGTGAGTATTATTCATTAATACTCACGGCTTTTTTCTGGACCTATTGCTATTGCAGCGCTGATTTTATATCAGCATCTCTAACACAAACTTGCTGCCCACAAAGCCGATAGCTAATAGGATAAAAGCATAGATAGTCATATTAGCGGCACGTTTGCCCCGCCATCCAGCACGCCAGTTACCGACCAGTAGCGCCCCAAACAATAACCAAGACAGCAGGCTAAACACGGTCTTATGCACAATATGCTGCGCCATCAAATCCTCTACATAGATAAAGCCAATGCCCAATGCGATACTTAGTAGGACAAAACCGACCAATAGCATATCGAATAATAGACTCTCCATACTTTGTAGTGATGGTAGTTTATTGACCCAAAAGCGATGAATAGAGTGGTGCTTGAGTTCGCGTATTTGTAGGCGCAAAAATAGCGCTTGCACCGCTGCCATCAGCAGCACACAATAGGCGGCAAGTGATAGTAATATATGAGCTTCAAGCCCAATACTGATATTCGTAATGGGTTGATAAGGCGCACGGCCAATATAGCCAATTGTTAACCCTACCAATGCTGTTGGCGCTGCCAGTATGCCCAGACTGACAATAGGGCGATATAAACAAAATAAAAAATAGAAGAACAAAAAGAACAAGCTGATTAGGCTAATGACATTAAAAAGATTGAAGTTTAGCCCGTAAAGCGTCACAACATAAGGATAAAGTAGCGCCGCATGCGCGAGCATGCCGACCATCAATAATCCCAAGCTGATGCCTTTATGGATAGGCTTATCCCGAGTCAGTGCCCAACTAAGGTAAGCGCTGACTAAGATATAGGCTAGGCTAGCAAGTAAGAATGCAAAGTGCACAGATAGAATGCCTCATCTCATACTGAGCGTAAAATAGCCGCTCAATTTAATGCTAAAGTGGTATTATCGGAATGATTAGAATAATCGTCCAATTTATCATAAAATGGGTGCCAATTGAGCACCAACTTGCTTATTCCTTATAAATGCTTGGCCAAGTTTGCTTGAATAAGCGCTAATATGCCTAGCTTGTAAAGCGATTGTCTATAAGTCATAAAGCGCCGCGCCAAGCTTTGGTAATGCTGTATTTGCAAAACCAATATAATTTTGGCATCTTCTTGGTGCTATAGTGTTGATAATAGACTGTTTTTTATCATTGTTTTTATGAAGATACGATTAAATACTTTACAGTATTCCCTAATAATATTTATCCGCCATTTAAGCTGAAGCCAGTTTTAGCTAAGTATTGTTTTAAGTAAGCATTATTTTAAGTAAATATTGTTTTCACCAAGAATTATTTTAACTGAGAGTTATTTATGTTTGATACCTTAACAGAACGCTTATCGTCGAGCCTGCGTAATATCGCAGGAACTGGGCAGTTGACCGAAGACAACATCAAAGATACCCTGCGTGAAGTGCGTATGGCGCTACTAGAAGCCGACGTCGCGCTACCCGTCACCCGTGACTTTGTGAAGCGCGTCAAAGAGCAAGCGCTTGGTGCAGAAGTACTCAAAGAGTTAGCGCCAGGGCAAGCCTTTGTCAAAATCGTCCATGACGAACTGACCGAAATGATGGGCAGTGCCAATCAGCAGCTTGAGATGACGGGTAAGCCACCAGTTGTTTATTTACTGGCTGGTTTGCAAGGTGCAGGTAAAACCACCACGGCTGGTAAATTGGCGAAGTTTTTACAAGAGCGCCATAAGAAAAAAGTCATGCTAGTATCCGCTGACGTCTATCGTCCAGCGGCGATTGCTCAGCTTGAGCAAGTGGCAGGTCAAGTGAATGCCAAGTTTGTTAATTCAAGTAGCGACGAAAACCCGATTGATATTGCCTTACGTGCTATCGAAGAAGCAAAGATTCAGTACCAAGATATTTTGATTATTGATACCGCTGGTCGTCTGGCTATCGATGAGACTATGATGGCTGAGATTAAGGCGTTAACTGCAGCGGTCAATCCGTCTGAAACGCTATTCGTCGTCGATGCGATGACTGGTCAAGATGCGGCCAACACTGCCAAAGCCTTTAATGATGCGCTGCCATTAACAGGTGTGATTTTAACCAAGACTGACGGTGATGCTCGCGGCGGTGCGGCACTTTCTGTACGTGCGATTACTGGCAAGCCGATTAAGTTTTTAGGTCGCGGTGAAAAATTAGACGCGTTAGAGCTGTTCCATCCTGAACGTATCGCTCAGCGTATTCTTGGTATGGGTGACGTACTGAGTTTGGTCGAAGAAGTTGAACAAAAAATCGACCGTGATAAAGCCGAAAAAATGGCGAAAAAGATGCAAAAGGGCGGCGATTTCGACCTTGAGGATCTATTGACCCAGTTCCAACAAATGAAAAGCATGGGCGGCATGGCAGGCTTCTTAGATAAGATGCCAGGTATGGGCGGCTCGGATATGCAAAAAGCGGTCGAAGATGCTAAGCCAGAAGAAAAAGTACGTGAGATGGAAGCGTTGATTAATTCGATGACGCCATTTGAGCGCAAAAATCCCGATAAAATTAACCCAAGCCGTAAGCGCCGTATTGCCGCAGGTTCTGGACGTGAGATTCAAGACGTCAATCGTTTGCTTAAACAACACAAACAAATGGCAAAAATGATGAAAATGATCTCTAAGCCTGAAGGTATCAGTAAAATGATGAAGTCGATGCAAGGGTTGATGGGTGGCGGCGGTGCAGGTGGCGGCGGTGGCGGCGGTGGCGGTCCTTTATTTGGTGGCGGCGGTCAGCAAGGCGGCGTCAAGGATGTGAATCCACAACAAATGGCTAAGCAGATGGGTCTGGATCCAAACAACATGCCAAGCACCGAAGAGATGCAAAAACAAATGCAGGAAATGCAGAATCAAGCGCCAAAAAAGTTTAAAACCCGTTTTTAATTGATAGATGCTTAGATTGCTATAGTATTGAATTCTTAATGAAAACCCCAAGGTGCAAGTCGCTTTGGGTTTTTTTATGTCTGTCATGTTCCCATAAATATTGATGGATTAAGTATGAAAATTTAGAAATTAATAAAATTTGCCTATCCTAAATGCTATGATAGGCGCTGTTTTATAATGCTAAGTGAATAGGCCGAGGTTATGATGTTTTTAGCAATGGATACCGTGTTTGATCAGTGTTCGATCGCGATTTTAGATGCCAGTGGTCAAGTGCTATCGAGTCATACGGAGACGGGTAAACGCCAGCAAACCCAGCAAATTCTACCGATGATTGACGCCGCTTTGTCCGAGGCTAAGCTCAACCTTGCTGATTTACAAGCCTTGATATTTAACCGTGGTCCTGGTGCCTTTAGTGGCATACGGATTAATACGGCAGTAGTACAAGCATTGTCTGTCGCCCATGATATTCCTTGTGTAGGAGTCTCAAGCCTACAAGCGATTGCGCAAGCAGCGTATCAGAAATATGGCGTGACCGAAGTGTATAGCGCCCTTGATGCGCGTATGCAGCAAGTTTATTTTGGGCAATATGTGCTAATAGACAACCTTATGCAGGCGGTTAAGCAAGAAAATGGCGAAGATACCGAGCAGTTGCTCGATTATGACAGCCAGACGGTGCTTAATATTCCCATTGCTGGCAATGGTGCGCCGTTATTAACATTACATGATGGTCAGATCATTCAGGCAGATATTCACCCTGATGCTACTGTGATAGGGCAGCTTGGTATTGCTCAATTTAGGGCAACAGGCGGCACAGAAGCCTCGCAAGCGTTGCCAAAGTATCTGCGCAATCAAGCGTGGAAAACGCTAAAAGAGCAAGGTAAGGCGTAACCATCATATTAATGCCAGCCATTATCAGCGCTATATAAAATATAAAAATACTCTAAAACACTATTAGCCAATAGATCCATATTTAGGAAAGCCATCGTGGATATCATTTTATTAATTCAAGCTGTTATCATGGGTATCGTTGAAGGTATCACTGAATTTTTACCCATCTCTAGCACTGGCTACTTGATTTTATCAGCGGATTTGATGGGCTTTTGGACCAAAGAAAAAGTCGATTTATTTGTGGTAGTGGTGCAGCTTGGCGCTATCTTAGCGGTCATTTATGATTACTGGGACAGACTATGGCAAGCGCTTATGGGTCTGCTGACAGGCAAAGCTGAAGGCATGAGTAATCCACGCCAGCTAGGACTTAGCTTGATTGTGGCGACTATTCCGGTGATGATCGTTGGTTTTACCTTCGCTGATGAGATTAAATCATATTTATTTAATCCTATCGTCGTGGCAATTATGCTGATTATCGGTGGTTTATTGATATTCTATGTAGAAAATCGCCCTAAAACGATTATTGCGCAAGAAGCAGAAGACGTCAGTCTAAAAACCGCGTTGATGATTGGTCTGCTGCAATGTCTGGCATTGATACCGGGAACATCACGCTCAGGCGCGACAATTATCGGCGCGCTATGGCTCGGCGTTTCACGTAAAGCTTCCGCTGAATTTTCTTTCTTTTTGGGTATTCCAGTCATCGTGGGCGCGGCATTATTGGATTTGCTGAAGCATCATGATGTATTGACCAATAGCGAGGATTGGCTGGTATTAGGTATAGGTACGGTGGTGTCATTTATCGTCGCCTTACTCTGTATCCGTTTGCTAGTAGAATGGGTCAGTCGTCGTGATTTTAAAATCTTTGCATGGTTACGCATTATTACTGGCATCATTGTATTAATAGCGGCTTGGGGTTTTGGTTATCAAATGGCAGGCTAGAGCCGATTGTAGGATGAGTCTATAAGCCGCGAATAGGAAAGTAGAGATGACCGCTTCACGCCAAGGGTTCAAAGAAAGTAGTAACATTATGCACTGCCAACTATACTATGTCAGCGAGTCGCAGCATAGTCAGGTTGCAGATATACAAGCGCTGATAGTCGCACATCAGCTGCCCATTATTTTACACCTTGAGCTGTTTACCGATAAGCTTAGTCAAAAACGTCGCCAGCAGTTAAGCCAGACAGCTACCCAACCTATTTTGTTGTTGGATGAAAAAAACAAGCTATCATGGCTGAGCGATGGGTTAAGCGTTGCACCAGAATGGGATAAGCTGCAACGCCGTGTAGTGAGTGCGGGGCGTAAGTCTGAGTTATTATTACAAGCAGTCAAAATCACGTCTGACAGTCATGTTATCGATGCCACAGCAGGCTTTGGTCATGACAGTTTGATATTAGCTAGTACGGGCGCTCAGGTCATCATGCTTGAGCAACAGCCCTTGATGGCATTGTTATTGTTAGTAGAGCAGCAGCGTATGAGTGGGCTAGCAAATTGGCAAAAGCTGATAAGCCGTCTGCATATTATCAATACCGATGCGCTTGGCTATTTTGCAACTCTAGCAGCTGATACAATAAATGACACTAAAGAAATCGATAAGAAAGCAGTCGATGTGGTGTATCTGGATCCTATGTTTCCGGAAGACAGTTACCAAGATAGCAAAACGGGTAAAGGCGCTAAAGTGGGTAAGCACATGCAAGCCTTACACCAATTGGCTAGCCCCCCAACGCTAGAACAAGAAGAACAGTTGCTACAAAGTGCGCAAGCAGTCGTCCGTCAAAATGCTCAAACGTCTGGCCGCGTGGTCGTTAAGCGTCCGCAATTTGCGCCGTTACTTGCGCATCAACAACCAAGTGAGAGCTGGCATAACGAAGCCGTACGCTTTGATGGTTATTTTGTTTAATAGCCATTTTTTATGATAATGACTGTGCTCAGTTAACAAGTTTGTATTTTTAGAATTAGGGAATTTAGGAGCAGGGAATGTCGACGCTAATTATTTGGATCATGGGTGCAGGATTATTATTAATAAATATCATTTTGCGCACTCGAATATTAAGGCTAGAAGCCCGTTTAAAAGAGTTCAGTCGTCCTGAAGATTATGTGGCATTTTTGCGTCAACAAGCCGCACCAAAAGACAAAATCCCTGCCATTAAAGCCTTACGCAAACAATATCCTGAGCTGTCGCTCATCGAGGCCAACAAATTGTGGCAGCAAATTCAGTAGCTCGCCAATCTATTAGCTTAATCTATTGGCTTTCAGACAGTTATATAAATACAAATAGGCATACAGAATATTCTATCAGTGATAATTAAAATACCATGACATTCGATGACAAACTACAAGCTTACCTGCAGCTGACGCGCTTTGATAAACCAGTAGGTATTGAGCTATTATTATGGCCAACGCTATGGGGCGTAATGCTGGCGGCGATGGGTCAAGCGCAACAGCAAGGTTCAAGTGCAGGTCTACCAAGTCTTAAGATGTTGGTGATTTTTGCGCTTGGCGCAATTTTTATGCGGGCGGCAGGTTGCGCGATCAATGATTTTGCCGATCGTAAGGTCGATGGTCATGTGACGCGCACCAAAGGACGTCCATTAGCTGATGGGCGTCTGTCTGCTAAAGAAGCAATCGCTGCTTTTTTAGTATTGGTATTACTCAGTGCCAGTTTGCTGTTCTTTTTGCCGATAGCCGTATTTTACTGGTCGCTTGGCGCAGTGTTATTGGCATTCATTTATCCATTTATGAAGCGTTTTACCCATTTGCCGCAGGTGTTTTTAGCAGCGGCTTTTGGTTGGGCGATACCGATGGCGTATGTGGCGATACAAGGCGCGCCTGATATATGGTGTTGGCTGTTATTTGTCGCTTATATGTGTTGGACCGTGGCTTATGATACCCAATATGCTATGGCTGACCGTGAAGATGATTTAAAAATTGGGGTCAAATCAACGGCGATATTATTTGGTCGCTATGATGTGATTATTATCTCGCTGCTACAAACATTGTTTTTGCTTATCATGGGCGCGGTCATTTGGCATTACTTTGCACCGACAAGCTTAGGCCTGACGCCAGTATTTGGCTTGGCGTTAGTGGCGATGATGTTTGCTAAGCAAAATAGCGCTTGTGCTACTCGTAATGCAAGAGCCTGTTTTCAGGCGTTTTTAGCCAATATATGGGTAGGGCGTTACGTCTTTGCTCTCATTGCAATCGCTTGTCTATGGACGACTTTTAATGGATAACTTCAAAAAGCTCTCAAAGTCAAAAGCGAAAAAATCTTCTGATGCCAATGCACCTGTCATCGATTATCAAGCAAAGCTAGCTGAGCACGGATTAACACGCGAACAAGTGATCGCCACCGAGCGTAAATTGGCTAAGTTTGCTAATACGATGGATTCGCTGGTACGTGTGCCTTTTACCAAACAAGGCATGGGTGCAGATGCGGCGCTTTCGACGATTCCGCTGGCAGGAGATTTAGCGGGACTGGCTTTAACCAGCTATGCTTTTGTATTAGGGCGTCAGTTAGGCGTGCCAGCGCATAAAATGACGCCTGCGGTCAGACTGGCACTCATTGATATGGTCGTTGGTATCGTACCGGGTATTGGCACGCTGCTCGATATTTTTATTCGCCCCAGTCGTAAGACTTTAGGCATCGTACATGAGCATCTGCACGATGAATATGGCATTACTGAAACGATGCACATGGATCGGCCGTTTTTGCATCAATCGCTAGAAGACAAACAGCGTAGCCGTTTTGGCGCTTTTTGGCACAATCCTATCATTGCGTGGTTGTATTTGCACATTCCTGATCTGTTGGGATTAATCGTTATTGTAGTGATTGGTTGGGGACTGTGGGCAGTAATAAGTTGGCTGGTCAGTCTGTTTGGCAAAGTAACTGGATTTGGCTAGAGAAAAGTTAATAGCATTAAAAAGGCGGCAAATATCATAAATATTTGCCGCCTTTTTAATGCTTAAGAGATTTCTTTTATGTAACTTTTTAAAGGTTCTAAGCTGTATTTTTTAATCAATTACTCAGTGATGACTTCTGCTTCGGCACTGACTGCATCAAAGCTAGTAATTTTGTTATTTTGGACAAGGTCGATAGTACCACCACCCGCATGACTGACCAGCTCGATGCTGCCATCGCTTGATCGATAAGTCGGGTTATTGCCTTGACCTTCAGGTGCACTTAGTGTCATTTTTGGTTTGTTCGGTAGGCTGATGATAGCGTTGAGTACGCCTGCTGCTGAGGTTTCAAAAACGACCGAGAGTGCTTCACCAGCCGCATTTTTATAACGGACATCAGTAATTTGCGCGCCTTTAATAGCTTGTTCTGGATTTGGTGCTGGGGCAGTATTGTTTACTGCCGATTCTGTTGCACCAAGGTCATTCTCTAGCTCAGTTAAGCTTACATCTTGTTCTGAGCTTACTTCAGGATTTGCGATATCATCACCATTATTAGCGGTCGTATCAACATTAATGTTGGTAGGCACGGGTGTGGTTTGTACTGCCGCTTCAGAGATTGTTTCGTTATCTGTCTCAGGCTCTGGTGTTTTTTGGCAAGCACTCAATAGTGAGAGACTTAAAAAAATAGCAGAAATTGCCTGAAAAAAGGGTTTTGATTTTACAATTGTAAGAGCATCGATTTTCATAATCATACGGCTACCCATTGGCAGAGTTTTTGTTTAAATATAGTGAACGACGTAGAATTATTTATCCCTCAAAGTCAAATATGACCGTCATTTGCTATTACTATCAATTTCTTGCTTACTATCTACAGGCATTATTATTTCAGTTTTAGGTTGTCGGCTGCCATACCGCTTTCTTTATACACGTCATCTAAATATCGACGGCTGGCAAGTAGTTTGTCTACAACGCCACTTTGGCTTTGGATATTGAGCTTTTGAGAAAAGTCTAAAATCGAGTTTAATTGATCTAATACCATGTCATAGCTGGTATTTTGTTTGTCGGTATCGATAATGACTGTTTTGGCATAATGTTGATCGAGGCTAAGGTAGTCGCCAATCAATTCTGGAACACGTGTGGTGATGAGTTTATTGAGAGTAAATAGCTGTGATTCAGTGATTTCTTCATGATGGGTGGACTCATATTGTTGTCCAATATCATCCATCACAGATCGAAACGCCTTAGGTACTTGCTCGTCATAAAGTAGCTTGATAAAAGGATGTCGAGCTGAAAAATTAATCATGCTGAGCCCGTTAGCTCGCTCATGATTTACCTCGTTGTTTACCGCCATCTCTGCTTTAGACTGGGTAGCGACAAGATTCGCAGAAGCTAAGTATTCTTGATGCCGCTGTATAGAAGCAATCTGTGTGTGCTTAGACTTTTCTTTCATCACAAAAAATATGGGCACAATAACAATTAGGCTAAGCAAAATGAGTAAGGTAAAAAAAGACATGTCGGGACTCTGTCATAAAAAATGCTATTTATTAAAAAAAAGTTTTTAGATTACAATATAACATGCTTGTGTTATGTTAAGGCAAAATAGCGGTCGATAAAAGTTGTATCTCGCTACTGTTTATCTCGCTATTATGTATCTTACCACTATATATTTTACGACTAAGTGCTTGCCTATTTCTAATTAAGGAAGATGATGAATAATGACACGATTACGAAGAGTCAGCTAGCCGCTTATAAACCAACTACTGCTTATGTCGGGACTTCTTGGGCGGTGATGTTGGTGGGTGTCCTAGCGTATTTACTTGGCTTATGGAATGCACAGAGTATGTTATTAAATGAAAAAGGCTATTATATAGCGGTGCTGGCGCTAGGTCTTTATTCAGCAATCAGTTTGCAAAAAACCCTTCGTGATCGTAGTGAAGGTATTCCAACAACCAATATGTATTATCTAATCAGCTGGGCGGCTCTTGGATTGTCCATTGCGCTAATCGCGATTGGTTTGATGAATGCGGGAAGTTTAAGCTTAAGTGAAAAAGGCTTTTATATGATGGCATTTACCATGAGTTTATTTGCTGCAGTGACCATTCAAAAAAATACCCGTGACGAAGTACAAATTCGCACTTTAACTGCACCAATGATTACGACTGACACTCAAAGTAGTACTAAAACTGGTCATCAAGAGTCCCGCGACTCTGACACTGGAAAATCACTTTTTGGTGCAGTTAAATCTAGAATGGAAGGCAGTGATTAAACCTTTGACTAAAAATTTCAAGTAAGCGGTGTTTGTAAACGCGTACGATTTGGCGACAGGCGCGCAAGCATCGCTGTTGATAAGGGGGCAAATGTTCCTAACATCATATCTGTTAGCGCTTCAGCACATATTGGTGCGATGGCATACCCCTTAGCACCCATGGCACTCATTACCCAAGTTCGTTTACTGTCTGCTAACGCTCCAACGATAGGATGATAATCAGGCGTTTGCGTACGAATCCCCGCCCGTCCTTGCCACAAACTAATATCTGTTGGAATAATCGAGTCCATCTCAGGAATGGCAGTCACTAGTTTGTCGCGGCTAATCTGATGCTCTTTTGTGCGGATATCTATGTCGGTATCATTACGTATAAAGCTTGCGCCTAATAAAAACTGAGAGCGTTTTTCTACAACATCGTTCAATTGTGCATCGCCTGTTTGCGCGGTAAATAACGCACAGTAACCGCTGTATTTAAGCGGTATTTTGGGTAATATGGTGAGCTGCTCGGTTGTGGGCGTAAACCAAGAAAGCTGACCACGAATTTTACGACAATCAAAAATACGCTTGTCCAGTTGATGACTCTCAAAAGCTGCGCAAATGACCACATTATCAGCGCTAATGGATATCGTCTGCTTATCCTGATTACTGCCTTCGATACAAATACTTTCTTCTGTTTCGCTAATACTCTTAACGTCTACTTGCTGAAAGTGGATGAGCGGATGCATTAGGATAGTATCTTTTAATGCTTGTGGATTGACCAAGCCAGACTGAGGTAAATATAGATTCTCTGATAAATCTTGTGTTTTTAACCCGCTGATAGTTTGCGCCTGCTCATGGGATAGTGTGGTGGCCATCTCATCGGGATAATCAGCGATTTGCTCTGTGCCAATATTGGCTTTCATAAGCAGATCAAGAGCGCCCGTTGGTTCAAGTATTGGCACTAATCCTGATTTTTTAGCGTCTACATTTAAGCATCGATATAGCCTGCTGCTATAGAGATAGCCTATGGTATGCAAATGTTCATCGACATGATGAATGGGCGTCATCTTGGGAGCGAGCAGAGCACGAGGGTTGCCTGATGCGCCCGCCAAAGGTGCTGATTTATCTAGCAAAGTCACTGGAATACCACGATTGGCCAATGACCAAGCCGTTAATAGCCCCGAAACGCCAGCGCCAATGACAATGCTATGGGCGGGCAGGTTGTCAGTGGGTTTGGCTGATTGGCTATCGTTGTCGGGCGCGGCGGTGCTAGTATTATTGTAAGAGATTATGTCTTTGCTATTTGTGTCTTTACTATTGTTTTCATTATTATTGTCAGTTAAATTTATGGTATCCAGCATGATCGCCGTTAGCATCTCGTTCTTACGACCAAAGCCTTTCACTTTTTTAATCTGAAAGCCACAATCTTGCAGCGCACGTTTGACGATACCGGCACAGCTATAGGTGGCAGCAGTTGTATTGGGTCGTGATAAACGCTGTATTTGTGCAAAAATACCATCCGCCCACAAGGTACTATTGCAAGAGGGCGCAAAACCATCTAAAAACCAAGCGTCAACATAAGGTGCATGCGAGCTAGAAGAGTTATTTGCCAGTTTGGTTAAGCTCTCAGCTGCGTCACCCAACCATATATCAACGGTCAAATTATCATCAAAGAAACTCAAACGATGACAGCCCGCAATAAGAGGCGGATAGGCCGCTAATAATAGCTCAATCAGTGTTGTCAATTCAGGCGCGCGCTGTCCCCATAAGGCAAGTATTTGGGTAAGGTCGGTACGAGGTATCGGGAACTTTTCAGTGGTAATAAAATGCAGTTTTGCAGTTGCTAATTGAGGGTGTATATCCCGCAGCTGTCGCCATAGCTGCCATGTAGCGAGAAAATTCAGTCCAGTACCAAAGCCCAATTCAGCAATCGTAAAGCATTGATTTGGTGCAAGATTGGTCAGTCGTTCAGGCAATTGATTGTGCGCCAAAAACACATGACGCGATTCCGCTAAACCATCAGCATTTGAGAAGTAAACATCACCAAACTCACCCGATACCGGCACTTTATTACCCGTATCATCCATCTGCCAATCAATCTTGGCAGGGGTGATATTTGATGAGTGAAAGCTTAGTGACTGAGTGTTTTTAGAGGGTGTCGACGATGTATCAGTATCTTTTGATTCGAACATGGATTTAGACATAGACAGTCACATAAGATAAATCAATAAAAAGCGCGTGGTACTAGTTACCAACGTTCACGGCGAACAAACGCCAGCCAAGAAATAAAAATACCGACTAGCAAGCTAATTAAGACAGTGAATGCACCGTATAAAAAAAGCTGACCTTTGCTCTCGTAGACCAAAACATTCACTTGAGTTTGCAAGTCATTCAACTCGCGCTGCAACTGTGCATTACGGCTTAATAGCTGCTGATTGGCATCGGATAAGGCCTTATCAGATGGTTGTAATTGCGCCGCCAATGTATCGCTGATATTCATCACTGAGTTTTTTGTTGGTTGAGCGGTCGATATTGGTTGAGCTGGCACGGGTGTCGTGAGTGTTGGATCAGCCACATCGATAGTCGTCACTGTTGGCGCAGCCTGTGCTGAAACAGTAGCCATAAAAATCATACTAACGATGCTACGCTGATAAGAGCGACTTTTTAACAAAGATAGGCACTGAATCACGATTTTGCTACTTTAACTGATGCGCTGTCATCCGCTTTTGGCAATGTATGGATAAAGGGTTTGATATCTACGTGACTGTACACGCCATCACGTAAGTAAGGCTCATCGTTTGCCCATGATTGCGCTGCTTCTGCAGAGTCAAAGTCAGCAATAATTAAGCTGCCTGACATCTCACCTTTGCCATGCTCGATGGGTGTTGGACCAGCGATAATCAGTCGATTGTCATGATCTAAAGCTTGCAAGCGTTCGACATGTTCAGCGCGGGTAATCTGACGTTGTGCGCTGCTATTGGCCACGTCATGACCAATAATGGCAAATAAGGACATGAGACTTCCTCGATTAATAAAAACTATGATTGATTTAAAGTGTTTTGCTTAATGCGCCCGAGCTAATTGCGATTAATGATTGTCGCTATTGGCATTTAGAAATAGCATTGGCTTTATTATAAAATGATAAATTGAGTATTATTTGACGGTTTTATCGGTGAGCGCAGGGTTGAGGTGCTTTTTTAATACGGCAAACTGGGCGATGACGAATACCAACATAATCGGAATCCAGCCATAAGTTTTAAAGTTAATCCATGCCTCATCTGACATCGTAAACGCTGTGATATAATGCAGTATGCCCATAAAGGCGAAGAATAGTGCCCAAGCGAGAGTGAGTTTTTTCCAACCACTCATCGTTAGCAAAAAAACATCTTTCATCGCCAGTTGCATCAGTGGTTTATTAATCGCAGCACTGACTAAAAGTGTTAGTGCAAAGATACCGTTGATAATAGGTGACTTCCAACGCAGATAGATATCATCACGCAACAATAAAGTACCACCACAAAACAAAATGGTTAATAGTAAGACAACCCATTGCTGTTTATCAAACGTGCCTTTTTGGCGAATAAAATGAATGGCATAAACAATGATGGTGGCGATGAGCAACGCACCTGCCCCCGCTAGGATACCACTGTAGCGAGCAGCAATAAAAAAGGCAATTAAGGGAATAAAGTCTAATAAAGCTTTCATAGCAAAGGGGATGTCCGACAAAAACGTATGGGGTAGTTTACACGTCTACTGCGCCAAAAAAAAGCAATCAACACGATAATCGTGCTATATCACGAGCCTGCGTAGCAATATCTGATGATTATGACTCATAATCATGACAACTGCCAAATATAACGGCTTATTGCCAATGTGCTCATTTTTTTATTTTCTACACTTTTAATTTTTAATGCTAAGGCTTCTCTTATGAAATTCGATTTACATTGTCACAGCACTTGCTCTGATGGTACTTATGCACCAACGGAAGTGGTGCAGCGCGCCCATGCGGCCGGCGTCAATGTATTGGCATTGACCGATCACGATACGCTGGCAGGAATTGATGAGGCGCGTGCGGCTGCCATTGCCTGCGATATGCAGCTGATTAATGGGGTCGAGATAAGCTGTGAGCATACACTTATTGGTGGTTATGGCAAAAATAAATCAACCAATAAAATCATCCATGTGCTGGGGTTAGATTTTACCGATCGCGAAAAAATGCATGCAACGCTGCAACAATTACAGGATAGCCGTGCCACGCGTGGTCAACGAATCACTGAAAAGCTCAGCGAGCTATTAGATATTAACTATGATGAGCTGTGGCAAGCCGTACTTGATAAAGCAGGCGGCAATCCACAAGCGGTCGGGCGTGCGCATATTGGTCAAGTATTGTTTGAGCGTGGTGAAGTCAAGACGGTACAAAAAGCCTTTGATAAGTATTTGGCAGATAATAAGCCTGCTTATGTGGCGATTGATGCACTGAGCATGGCTGACGGCATTGAGCTGATTCATGCTTGTGGTGGCAAGGCGGTGTTGGCGCATCCCACGCGTTATCAGCTTTCAGCAACACGAGTCCGTAAACTGATTGAAGAGTTTGCTGGTCTTGGTGGCGATGCTTGTGAGCTGCCGTCGAATAGCGAACCGGTTAGTACTCGCAGAATGGTCGATCGCAGTATCGCTGCGCACAATCTTGTCGCCTCGATCGGCAGTGACTTTCATGGTAGCAATATGCCGTGGCGTCGTTTGGGTGATGTACCGACAATGAACCCTGATCAGCAGGGAGTTTGGCAGTCTTTTGCGATGTTTTCTTAGCCAAAAATTCATTGCTGAGTACAGTTTTAAATGTTGATTAAGCTCAAACATCAATTGACAGGTTATCCAAAAAACATGCGTCATATATTGACGCATGAAGGTACTAAATAAATTGATAACTGCGACAGAAATTGCCACACTAGATGAGTGGGATTTTTTTTAAAATGAAATTTCGGGGTTAACTCCCATTTAGTTTACAAAAGGTAGTACCGACACTCGCATTCTTATCTACTTAAGTTTTTGGGAATGGTATAAGGTAAAAAGTCATATCATTTATTATTGTTGATTCAGGCTTTTGATTTTTATTTAATGGTTTTAATGTCGACTTAATTACTTTCAATATTTGCGGTAGCCCTACTATGGCTGTATCGATATCTCATCTAGGCTACACCAAGCTATCTCAAGCAATTTTTGAGTGGCAAGCGGCTGATAAAACGTCATTACTGGCTTTATTTATGGTGATGGAGGTATCTTTACACTGGCTATGGTGTTTATTTGTTTGGTGGCGCCGCGATATTTATGACACCTATGTCGATATAGCCCTGCTGTATCCACTATGGTTCGGCGTGACACTGGTAGCTTTGTTTTTATTATGGATGACCAGTCGTTTTTCACCTGTCAAAAAAGCCAATAGCAATTTGTATAAGTGGCAAGGCATACTCATTACGGTCTATAGTGCCTATATTGCAATGGTTATTTTAGTTCTAGGACATAGTAGCTTGGTCGCGGGCGTCTCTTTAGTCGGCGGTGCGATATTGGGGATGATGCTTATACGTCGGCGCTATGTATGGAGAGCATTTTTAGGGCACGCAGCCGTCATTCTAGCAGTCACATTTATTCCTTATCTTGGCGTTACTTTGCCCAATCTGCGTCAAATGACGCTCACGGTCATTCCTCTTGATACCTATTATAGTTATATCAATTATAGTGAAATTACGACAATCGAAAATGCCATCTCTGCCTCTATTTTTCAAAATGGCACGCTAAATTGGGACAGTGTTGATCAGTTGCGCCGATCTTCCGCTTTTTTTTGGCGTTCTACACATATTTATATGGCGCTACCAAAAGCTATTTTTATTATCTATATGTTTCGTACTTTGTTACTAATATTGGATGACAGTAAAAAAGAAATTCTACAGCATGCCAATCAAGATGAGCTAACCCAACTCAAAAGTCGCCGTTACGGGATGATGCAAATGAAGCAGGTGCTGAAGTCAGTAGAAGACCATCAAGATATCAGCGTTATTTTATTGGATTTGGATTGGTTTAAAGAGGTCAATGACAGTTACGGTCATGAGATCGGGGATCGAGTATTGGTAGAGGTCGCGCAGACGCTCTTGCAGTCTTTAACTGATGAAACAATCGTGAGTCGCTATGGCGGTGAGGAGTTTTTGATTGTATTGCCAGATACGAAGCACGACACAGCTATGATAATTGCTGAACAATTACGGCGTGTTATCGCCAAACACGTTATCATTCTCGATGACGATACAACCTTTAGTGTGACTGCCAGCTTGGGGCTATATACACTAACCCATGGTGAGCGTAATTGTATAAAACAAGCCTGCGAAACTCTGAATAAAAAGGATGCCTCGCAGTCGCTTGCTAAACCGCAGAGAATCCCCTCGTATAGTAGCAAACGCGTGAATCGTAAAATTCCCGCAGTGCAGCTACCTCACGATATTTGCCAGCGCTTAATTTGTATGGCAGATAAGGCTTTGTATGAAGCCAAAGGCCGTGGTCGTGATCAAGTGGTGAGTGCCAACGAGATGTTGGCAGCAAAAAATAATAATATTGAAGCGCTCTATGGCACATAGCTAGCTGCCATAGTCGAAGGTTTAATTACGCTTTAGTGTATTAAGGCGTGTTTAACATTCGACCATGGCACTGACAGGGACTATTTTTCAGGCGATTCGAAGTTAAAAATAGTAAGTTTAGTCATTCTAAGCGTCTCTTTTTAACAATGAAGCGGCAAAAAAGAGTCCTGTCCCCTTCTGTTAATATCGGGGCTGATACTAGAATTGCCCCATACTACGTTGCAATTCTAACTAAGGTATTAACATTATCGTTGACTTGCGCCTTATCTGGAACAATTTTAGCTATTAGCAGTGCCCATTTGTAAATGTTCAACAAGCCCTAATTGTTTTACTAAGCTTGCCAAGACACTGGTGGCAAAGCTACCTGTCGTTAACGTAAAGCTCAGCACCAATGTCTGTTCATTATCTTTATCCTGCCATTCCCAAGACAGCGCTTCAATAGGTAGGCGCAGCGCGCGTCGCTGTGCTTTTACATCGCGCTGCTCTAAGCCATTGGCTAAGCGAGCCAGTAGCGGATTTTGCTGAATCACATTTTTCTCAGTACTTGCCGCCATGCCGCTGACTTTATCATTATCCTTGCCCCATAATGCAGCAGTGGGATGGATATCACCCGTCTCAAGGCGTGCACGCAACGTGTCGTCTATGGCTTCGCTAGTAAATATTGACCCTGAACCTTCTAAGTTAAACACTTCGCCTGCCAGCCCAGTATTCCAGCTGCCATCACACACTCGTACTGCCAATATCTCATTGAAAATTAAGCTACGTGCGGCAGACAGCTCCATTGTATTCTGCTCACGTGGCGCGTGCTTGCGTTTGCTCTTTTTGGGTTGTGCTCGACTTTGTTGTGGTGGGCGCGCAAAAAGCGATAATGCTTCTCTAATATTATTGCCATTACGTCCAAAACGCTGAGGGCCGAAATAATTGGGCACGCCAGCTATAGCGATGCTTGCTAAATGCTGTTCGACATCTTGCTTCGCCGACAATAATTGCTCAGGTGCTGGCAATGCTGTATCAAAATCAGCAAATTGTATATCACGCAAGGTAATGATGAATTGATTGGCACGATGCGTGCCGCGATTGAGCTTTTTGTTGTGCCATTGCTGGTCGATGATCGTGACCGATTCATTGGCTCCGATATCGACTGGTGCAAACTCAGCAGCTGGCAGCTGTTTTTTTGGTATCCGTAAGCTGAACCATTGGGTTGTCAATGCATGGCGATCTTTAAGACCTGAATAACCAACATCACGCAGAGGAATCTCTGCCCACTCTGACAGCAGTTTGGCAAGATAAGCGGTATTCATCCCTAATTTTTGGATATGCAGCCATAAATGCTCACCTTCACCGGTGAATTCGAGCGGCAATAGCTCATTAACGATAAAGTCTGTTGCGTGGGCTTTATAGGTTGCTTGCTGCACAGGTGGTTGAAGAGGCTGCGGTAACTGCGCAGTATCCGTCGCTACGGTAATATCTATACTTGCCGTATCAAACTGCTCATTATCAAATTGATTGTTTTCAAGAGCGGATTGAGGGCTAGCATTAATATCGGTCATGTCATCACGAGAAGTCATAAAGTTATCTTTTATTTTGAGGATAAGATTTAAAAAAATAGGTAAGCATAGGGATTAACAGTTAACGATTACGTTTTGCAACGCAGGAAACATACAAAAAAAACAGCGTGTGCGAAAGTGTCTTGTTACTATCAATGGATAGCGTTTTAAAAAAGCATTTAAACAAACGTATCGAGAATGGTATTTTTCGTTGAAACTGGCTGATGCAATAGGGTTATTTTCAACACGTTTGATTCAGGGAACCATTATAACTGTTAAGGAAGACTTATGACCAATGCAACGATTGATACAGTAACTATTAATAAGGCTGATATTGCCAGTGGCGGCATGAAATCTTACAAGCAAGATGATGATAGTATCATTTTGATTACCCGCGACGACGATGAATTTCAGGCGTTCGATGGCAAATGCCCGCACGCAGGCGCAGATTTAGGCACAGGCTTACGTTGTGGCAATCGCGTGGTCTGTCCTTGGCATCATGCGACTTTTGATAGCCGTGATGGCACGCTGTTAGAGCCAGTAGCGATAGCAGGATTGACTCAATATGAAGTGACCGATAATGGCGACAGCTTGACGGTGAATACTTCAGCGAAGATAGACAAAAAGATTGCAAATGATAAGCTGATCGATACGCATACGCTCATCGTGGGCGGCGGCGCAGCAGGTTTTATGACAGCGCATCAGCTGCGTAACACTGGCTATGGTGGCAAAATCACCTTGATTAGTGCTGATGATAAAGCCCCTTATAACCGTCCATTATTGTCCAAAGCATTTTTAGCGGGCAATATGCCTGAAGAGAAGCTTCTACTAGGCGGTGCAGATTGGGCGAGCAAACACGATATTAATTTGCGCTTAAATCAAACCGTCAGCGAAGTATCGCCCAATGAACGTACCATTATCATTAAAGATAAAAATGGTTGTAGTGACAGACAAACTGCTGATTTTTTAGTAGTTGCAACAGGCGCTGAGCCAAAGATACCACCTTTTAAAGGGGCTGAGCTTGATGGCGTTTATACGCTGCGTAGTATGGATGATGCCAAATTGATCAAAGCGGCCAGTCATGACCAGCGTGTGGTTATTATCGGTACTGGCTTTATCGGTATGGAGGTCGCTTCCGCATTGGCACAAGCAGGCACGACGGCTTCTATTACCGTCATCGGACAAGAGCATCGGGTGATGGGAAATATCGTCTCCGAAACCGTCAGTAATGCGCTGATCAAGCTGCATGAGGAAAATGGCATTCAGTTTGTCTTTGATGCCAGGGTCAATGAAATCACTGAGGTCAAAAGGGTTGTTAATCCGTCTGAGAATGAAGAAGAAAACCAGACCTTTTCACAAGTGGGCGGCGTCACGCTGGCGAGTGGTGAGCAAGTTGATGCAGACATCGTTATTTTAGGGACTGGCGTAGCACCACGTATAGAGCTGTTCGAAGAAGTAAACGCGCCAGATGGCGTGCAAGTGGATGAGCATTTACAGCTGCGTGATGGGGTCTATGCCTTGGGTGATATTGCAAAAGCTTCTGGGCAAATGGGGCGCATGCGCATCGAACATTGGCGCGTGGCCTTGCAACATGGCTTAGTGACTGCGGCTGCGATATTAAATGATGATAGTGTCAGCTCGCTCGCCGCGCGCATCCCTTTTTTTTGGACGATGCAATATGGCAAGAGCTTACGCTATAGTGGACATGCGGCGACACCCGATAATAATATCTTGTTTGGTTCACCAGATACGTTAGATTATATCGAATACTACTTTGATGATGGGGAAGACACACGTGCTAGTGCGGCTAGCACTTTAGGGCGTGATAAAGAATTGGTTGCCTTTTCTGAACTGCTCCGCCGTGGTCATGCGCCAACGCGTGCACAGCTTCAGGCAGGATTTAATATTATCGACCAAGCACAGGCGTTATCGCCCTAGTACTCAAGATGGATACATATTACTATTAAGGCTGACCTATCGATTTGGGTCAGTTTTTTTAATACAAACAAGGAAAGGAAAAATTATAATATGAATAAAAATACTATAGATAAAAATAACTCGGAGAGAGAGTCCGTGTTTTTGCGACAAGCGCAAGCCGATGATATTGGTGCACTTGAGCAATTATTAAATCGCTGTTATCGCGAGACCGCAGGTTGGACCAATGAGGCGGATTTAATTGGCGGTATTCGAACCACGTCAGCCGAGCTCGCTGCCGTGATTAATGACCCTAATCACTATTACTTTGTCTATCCAAAAACGACAACGGGCGACCGTGATGGAGAGGAAACGGGTGAGATAGTTGGTTGTATCGCTGTCGATATCAAAACCGATGCTGACTCAAATAACAAAGCCTACATCGGTATGTTTGCGGTAGATCCAGAGTTGCAGGGGTATGGCGTTGGCAATGTGATTTTGCAAGCGGCAGAAACCTTTGCTACTCGTCATCTACAGTCAGATGGGCAAGCAGCAGCTAAAAACACTGCGCGTTTGACCATGTCTATTTTAAGTCATCGTCCTGAGCTGTTGGCTTACTATCAGCGCCGAGGTTATGAGCTAAATGGTAATAAAATGCCATTTCCAAATGACGGCAATAATGGTGAGCCAAAGCGTGAGGATTTGGAATTGTTAGAATTAGAAAAAATGGTTCATTGAAAAATCTTGAATGTTTAAAGGCTGATTTTATTAACCCCAAAAATGACCAAAGGTCATAAACAGCCCAACACTTAGCAAGATAAATGCCACGATAATTAAGCGCTTGAACCAGTTAAAAGCGGGCAAGCGCGTGGCATTGTCATCAGACATCAGATAGGCAAACAAAAATAACAAACTTGCTGCCAAGGTCATAATGCCCAGACCAATCGGTAATATAAAAAAGTACACCTGCCACACAGTTATCTCGCAACGGTTTTGAATACCACATCATAGCAGTATCGTGAATGTACTGTCAGTATACACCGCACGTTAATTCCTTCATCTCACTAAATTATTAAAGCTATTCATCATAAATCTAACCTTGTATTCTAAAATTAAGTTGGGTATTTAGAAGTAATTCTGTATAGTGAAGTAACATTATAGATACATTGAGATTGAGATGACTAATCTGAAAAAACTGGCAGTCATAGCATTACTAACACCGCTATTTGTCGCATGCTCTAATGCACCTTCTGAAAGCACAGTTGAAGCGTTAATCGAGGCACAATACGAGCAAGCCAATAGTATGATGGACGATGCGATGGCGAATGCAGGCAATGATGAGATGGCAAAGGCGATGAGCGGCATGATGGAGGGTATGATGCCAAAGCTTGAACGCGTCGAAAATATCAACTGTGATACTGTCGAGGGTGACAATACTTATATGTGTACCGCTGATATCACTCAGACAATCGCGGGGGAGAGCCGCACTAACAAGACCAATTTCAAGGTTTATCAAGTGAAAGATGAATGGGTATTAGGCAATTAAAGCAGAGCTATGTTTTTTAAAGTTACTCATAACAAAATCATCAGAACTTTCAAATCACATTTACTTTATTCTTAGAGAGATAACATGCTAAAAAAAATCGCTTTTCTAACGATTACATCAATACTATTTGCCGGTTGTGCTTCTGTACCCACTGAAAATATCGAAGTATCTAGCGTACTCAAGCAAGTGAAAGCACCTAGTGCCAACAATGCTGGTCTATATATTTATCGTAGCAATAGTGTGGTGGGTGGAGCTCTAAAGAAAGATGTGTGGGTAGATGATGAATGTATTGGTGAAACTGCACGAGGCACTTTTTTCTATCATGAAGTACTCGGCAATATGCCGCACAAAGTTTCTACCGAATCTGAATTTTCTCCTAATGATTTAATGATTGATACTACAGCGGGTAATAACTACTTTGTAAAACAATATATTAAGCCAGGTTTAATTGTTGGTGGTGCGGGTGTTAAACTGGTACCTGAAAGTGAAGGCAGGGAAGCAATCGCTGACCTCAAACTCGGCATAAAAGGGACTTGTAGCAAGTAGTGCAAGTCATTATCTATAAAGAAAGGCTACCTCATTAAGGGTAGCCTTTCTACTAACTTAGCCCAGTCTTTCTATCAAACTAGCGCATTGTCACAAACTCTTCTGAGCCAGTTGGGTGAATGGCAACCGTATTGTCAAAGTCCGCTTTAGTCGCTCCCATTTTGATGGCGACGGCAAAGCCCTGAATCATCTCATCGACACCAAAGCCAAGACCGTGTAGACCAATGACTTTTTCCTCATCGCCCAAGCACACCAGTTTCATCATACATTTCTGACGATGCTGTGTCACCGCGCTATACATAGAGGTAAATGTTGAGTTATAACATTTGATATTTTCTTTGCCATAGCGCTCAACCGCGTCGATTTCAGATAAGCCAATCGTACCAATAGCAGGATGGGTAAAGATCACCGTTGGTATCAACGTATAGTCCAAATGCTCATTAGGCTTGTTGTTAAACAAGCGCTCGGATAAACGGCGACCGGCGGCAATCGCTACTGGCGTCAAATCAACACTGTTTTCGATGATATCGCCTACTGCATAGATGTTCTTAACATTGGTATTTTGGAACTTATCGACTTTGATTTTGCCAATTTCGTTCGTTTCCACACCCGTCACTTGCAGGTTGATATTGTCTGTCGATGGCGCACGACCAATCGCCCAAATCAAGCAATCTGTCGTGTCTAGGCTGCCATTTTCGGTACACAAAGTCAGGCTACCATCTTCGTTTTTATTGACTTCCGTGAGCGTGGTATTGGTATGCAATTGAATACCGTCTTGCTCCATCTCTATCAGCAATGCCTCTACTACACTGTGGTCAAAGGAGCGTAGCGGTGAGTGTTGGCGTACGTATAAATGCACCTCAGCGCCCAAACTGTTTAACACGCCTGCGATTTCAACAGCGATATATCCAGCTCCCACAATCGCCACGCGTTTTGGCAAATGATTCAACGCAAAAAAGCCATCAGAGTCGATGCCGTATTCTGCGCCTTTGATATCTGGCTGAATCGGGTGACCGCCGGTGGCAATCAAAATATGGTCAGCGGTAATCAGTTCGCCATTCACTTCTACAGTATTGGTATCGACAAATTTGGCAAAGCCTTTGATCACTTCTACGCCATTTTTGGCCAAATTATTGTCATAAGAGCGGTGAATGTTTTCGATATATTGTTGACGGCTCTGTACCAGTTTTTGGAAGTCAAAACCTTTAATATCCACATCAAAGCCATAATCTGGCGCATATTTATGAATAGCTTCAGCGATTTGCGCGCCATACCACATTACCTTTTTGGGAACGCAGCCCAAATTCACACAAGTGCCGCCCAACTGGTTGGCTTCGATAATGGCGCATTTTTTGCCATAGCTCGCCGCACGGTTGATGGAAGCAATGCCGCCGCTACCGCCGCCAATGGCGATATAATCATAATGTTTTGTCATGGTTAAGTCTCTTTATTCAGGACGTATTGATGCGTATTGGTACAATTTTGCCGTCTATTATTTTTTAATTCTGTTGTTTTGAACTCTATTGTAATGGGTATCATTATTAATCTTACAAGGTTTTGCTTATGAGGATGTACCAGCTAGCATCAGAATATAAAAGCATTTAGGCAAAAATAGCCTGACATCTAATGATCCTATCTAAACCCATCTAAACTTACTTAAACAATGGCACGTCGTCTATAAAATAACAGTCCCGGAATGGATAAGCCAAGCACCAATCCTGAGGTGACAAATAAAGCTTCGAACAAATACACCATCATTTGGCTAAATAACTCGTCTGAAAAGCCAAAATAGCCAATCTGCACCATACTCACCATCGCCTTATAAGCGGCGATACCGGGCATCATACAAATGACACTAGGCGAGATAAGTGCTTTGGGTGGTAAGGTATATTTCTTAGAAAAATACACGCCCAAAAAGCTGGCAAGCATTGCCCCAAAAAAGCTGGCAACCACGAGATGCACATGCTGATAAACGAGAGCAGTCTTTAATCCGAAGCCAAAAGCAGTCATCAGCAAACAAGGAAAAATATAGCGTTTGGGTACGCTAAACATCAGCGTCCAACCAAGGGTAATAATACACGATAGCGCAACGGTTTCAATGAACCACATGTCAAAACCCCCAGTGCTGTATTTGTAGTAAAACTAGCGCCATCACGATGCCAACGCACGCGGATAGGGTGAGCATATAGGTAAATACCGCACGCCCAACGCCAATATTGACATAGCCTTTTAAGATATCTGAGAAAGAATTGATCAAAGGAAAGCTGGGCACCAGTAGCAAGACGCTAGAGGCAACCGCAATATCGGCATTATTACCAATATCAAAATAGTAGGTCGTCGCTCCAATTAAAGAAGCAATAAAAGCCGTCACAATGACGGTGATAAAGGGATTAAAGTGATGCTTGGACAGATAAATACGGGTGAACATCGCTACCATACCCGCAATAAATGTCACGGCGGTAATCGACCAACTGCCACCATTCAGATAAGCAAACGCTGCGCAAGACGCACCAACAAATATGCCCACCAGCCACGTTGGGTATACGGTCTTATCTAACTCATCAAAGGCAAGGGTAGTGCGGTCAATCAAATCGATACTGTCTACGGTGGCTTCGGTTTTATTGATAATTTGCTGAATTTGTACCAATAAATTGACATTGATGCTTTGATTGATCGTGTCTCTGGTGGTGGTGATACAGCGCTCGTCACAGATGGTCGTCAGGGTGATGGCGTTAAAATTCAGCGAACATTCGACGCTGTTCATCCCCAACGCAAGCCCCAAGCGTTTGGACAAGTCCACCACCACGGCAGACTCAGCGCCATACTGCATGAGGAGTAAGCCGCAGCGCACGCATAGTCGAGTAATGCGTTGCTGCTTTACGTAGCTGATAGAGGTCATGGGTGAGATACGCAGGTTGGTATTGATACACTATTATAAAGGGTCTGGGAGCTGACGCGCAGACATTATCGGACATTATGTTTGATGCTACTATAAATTATAAACTTTTTTGGCAAAGAGAAAATAGAACGTACGGTAGATGCGCGAGTGATCAATGTGATACGAGCGTTTATTTAGGTGGAATCTATTGCAGGATGCTCTCTAAGCAGCGATTTTAATTAAAGGAATAAAGTTGTAGGCGTCAAATGGAGGCTGGGAATTGTGATATCAAACAAATAATAGATTATAAAATTAATAGACTTTTGTTTTCTGTAGTGATAATCTCTTCCTCGATAATCTAGACACATTACTTACATGATAATTACATATTGATTGAATTTTAGTTACGTTATCAATTATATATCGTTCTCAATTAATGTGTTGCAAGACATAGATTTCGATAGTGGAATTTTAAGTCTATCAATTCCTTGCCTTTAGCTTAGCTATTTAACTTAATTGTATTTCTCAACCAGGACGTCTAATGATCACTTTTAATAACATAAAAAATGCTCTATTGCTGACTACTATTACTACTTTAGCAGGGTGTACTACGGTCGCCGATATGGCAGGGTACGATACGGCTACATTAAATACTGATGCGGCTAAAAGTTACTCTCAAGTGGTCTCTAAAGCCAGTAGTCAAGGCGCGGTAGATAATACTTCTGCTACCGCCATTCGAGTGAAAAACGTCTTTAATCGTATGAAGCCCTACGCCGTTCGCGCTAATACAACAGGCGTCCCTTTTGATTGGCAGATCACTGTTCTACGTTCACCTGAATTAAATGCTTGGGCAATGCCGGGTGGTAAGATGGCTTTTTATACCGGTATTGTAGAAAAGCTACAGTTAACAGATGCAGAGATCGCGGCAATCATGGGACACGAAATGACCCATGCGCTATCTGAGCACAGTAAAAAAGATGCTGGGCAAAAAATTCTGACCGGCTTAGCGCTGCAGTTAGGTGGTGCCGAACTACAGTCAAGAACAGGGTTAAGTGATGATGCGTTGGGTTTGATTAGTGACTACGGACTTGATAAGCCATTTTCTCGTAGTCAGGAGTCACAAGCCGATGCGGGTGGTCTACGCTTGATGGCGCAGGCAGGCTACAATCCAGAAGCTGCCGTTGCAGTATGGCAAAAAATGGAGGCTGCCAATGGTCGTAGCAACACCATAGCTACTTTAATGTCTACCCATCCAAACTCTGGGCAGCGTATCGCTAAAATTCAGGCACTGTTACCTGAGGTTACGCCAGTTTATCAAGCGGCGGCTAAAGCACCTACTAACGCAACTAGTGGGGCAACGACTGGAGTAACTACTAGAACCATTAAACGTAAATAACTCAGTAGATACTCTCAAAAGTAAATGTTATCAAAAAAGGTAAGTCAAAAGACTTACCTTTTTTTGCGAATAAATGTTGAAAATTGGTTGGTTTAAATTTCATCTTACGTCTTGGTGTTGGGTGTCAAGTAGGTTAGCGGCGAGGTACGAGATCTAACAACTAAGTATTGGAGCCAATCCCGCTTTCCGCTCATATCTACTCACTGATACGAGGCGAGGGCTACGGTTTGTACTGTCTCTTGCTCCGCGTAGCCAATCCAAAATCTAGTCCTCGCAACTCGTTCAATTGAGTAGGATAACCGCTACAATCGGGGCTAAACCGCGTCTCATGACAGCTATTCAGTATTACGATTATATATTCTCTAAGTTATCCGTAAGTTCTAAAAGATGTTCGATAGCTGCTTTACTATTCGGTTTCTCTACGAGTCTCTTTTGAAGCAATTCTAGAGTCCATCGCTTAACTTCATTTAACTTGCTTTGCATAATAACTGATTGATGGATAAAAGGAGGCGGCTTTTGAGCATTTACCAGCTCTTGATAATGCCAAATCGCTGTATCAAGTCTATCTTCGTTGTTAAATTTGGCAGTCTCAACTTTATTAGAAATCTTAACTTTAAAAGCAGGGTGTTTTAGTAATTCTTGAATATATCTAATTCTATCTATTCCATCATCAAGTGGTTGCCAAACAACAGAACTGAAATTTTCTTTACTAATATTTTGTATAGCTTCAAAAAAATCCTCACTATCATTTCCATGTTTGCAAAATCGCATAAAAATTTCGAATAGAGTACTGGTATCAGTATTTAGAGCCAGTCCCTTTTTTTGATCATCAATGGTTTGCAAAAGAAAGTTATAAAAAATATCAGGAGTTACTGGAGTTCTAAGATAATAATCCCCTACAAACCACTCTTCTGGTCCTTTCTTAACTCTCTCTTCTATATATTGTTTCACTAGCGCTTCAAATTGGTTGGCTAAATCAGGAGAAGCATTTTTTTCGAGTATATTATAATAGAAGCTCAAATTAGGGAATGCTTCTCTGTCTATTCTATCTTTAATATTGTCAATCAGTCTCTGATTGAAGCTTTGATCTGAGTTTAAATTACGATATTCAGCCATCAAACCTTGCTTTTCTCTATCGCTTTCTAATTGAGTTTCTGTGAGTCTATCTGATCGACTTAATTCTTCGATAACATCACTTTCTGCATCTAAGTTGATGAGTAAGTCTGTTATTATTTTACTCCAGCCTGACAGTTCAAAGTAGCTATAAAACTGAGAAATAACATCATCCATTATCTTAAATTTTCTTGCTACTTCAACTTTCTCTTCATCATCTAATTTGAATGCAAGATCAAAGTCATAACCGCGAAGCTCATCGACTCTAGGTGAGCTGAATGACTTCACAAAGAAATCAAAATCGATAGTATTGTCAAAAGTAGAAGGCATATCATGAGCCGTACGTATAATTAAAAGAGCTTCCAAAATTTGTTGTTTACTAGTGAAAGACAGGTCGTCGTCTGAATTATCTAGTATAGCTTTCAAAGTTCTTTCAACTCGCTGGTAAAACCTTATATTTTTGATGTTCATAGTTTGATAAAAATTTTCGTATATAGGAAAAAGCTCATTATTTATGATTATCTCTTTGATGATAGATAGTGAGTTATCTAAAGTTAACACTTCATCAAACACTTTTTCCTTATATTCTCTAAAGTCTTTGTCTGCTTTACCTTCATGTAATATTACTACTACTTTACAGTTTTTTTCTAAGCTCAAGTGATTAACTAACCCCATCATATCTTTGATATCTATATTTTTAGATAGCCTTTCAATATCGTCAATACAAATCAAAGTGTCTCCAATAAGACTGGTAATGGCACTGCTAATTAAACCTTTACCAAGAGATAGAGTGACGCCTGTACCTTCAAGTTTTGGTAAGTCTATAGCATCCAAGCCTTTCTTGAATATACCTTTTAGTCCAGTAAGGTAGTCCTTCTTTTGTGTAGTATCATGAGTACTAAGTGCAATTTCGAACTTCAGAGCATCTATTGAATCAATGCCGAATAGTGAAACATAAGAATATTTACTGACTCCTAAATCTGTATGGTTTTCCTTGTAGAAGTCATTCCAAAAACGAGTCTTACCAATACCCCATTCACCAGTCAAAGCAACAGCAAAAGAGTCTTTATTATTGATAAGCTCTAAAAGCTTCTTTTCTAGATTTGCTACATTTGCCATCACTTATTACCTTACAGATGTTCTTAAAATATTGTCTATATTAGCATTGAATACAAAACCTACCCTAACAAAAAAGGCCACCCCCTAAAGAGTAGCCTTTCATTAATTATTACCTAAATTCGATTAACTCACTTCTTTCATCGCTTGCTTAAGCATTGGCTTCAAGAACTCACCCGTATATGAGCCTTTAACTTCTGCCACTTCCTCTGGTGTACCTTCCGCGATAATGAGTCCGCCACCTTTACCGCCTTCAGGGCCAAGATCAATCACCCAATCCGCTGTTTTGATAACATCCAAGTTATGCTCGATGACGACGATAGTATTACCTTTGTCGCGTAGGGTATGCAAGATATGCAGCAGCTTATCGATATCATGGAAATGCAAACCAGTGGTCGGCTCATCCAAGATATACAGCGTCTGCCCAGTATCACGTTTGGCAAGCTCACGCGCCAGTTTGACACGTTGCGCTTCACCGCCTGATAGCGTTGGCGCAGACTGACCAAGACGGATATAGCTGAGTCCAACATCCATCAATGCTTGCAGGCGGCGATAAATCGCTGGAATGGCTGAGAAGAACTCAGTGGCATCTTCTACAGTCATATCGAGTACGTCAGCGATATTTTTTCCTTTATAGTGAATCTCTAAAGTCTCGCGGTTATAGCGCTTGCCTTCACAGGTATCACACGGCACATACATATCCGGTAAGAAATGCATTTCGACCTTGATGAGACCATCACCTTGACACATCTCACAGCGTCCGCCTTTTACGTTGAAACTAAAGCGGCCCGGCTTATAACCACGAGCACGCGCTTCTTGAGTTTGGGCAAACATCTCACGCACAGGGGTAAACACACCCGTATAAGTCGCTGGGTTTGAGCGCGGCGTACGCCCAATTGGGCTTTGATCGATGTCAACCATTTTGTCCAGATGCTCAAGACCGCTGATGCTGTCATGCTTATCCGCGATGAGCGTTGAGGCATTATTCAATTGCGTCGCTGCCAATGGCATAAGGGTACGGTTAATCAACGTTGATTTGCCCGAACCTGAGACACCAGTCACACAAGTCATAATACCAATGGGAATGGTCAAATCTACATCATGCAAGTTATTGCCTGACGCACCTTTGAGCTCAATCGTCATCGGAACTTGTTTGGGTTTGGCTTTACCTTTGACTTCCATATCGATCGTTTTGGCTTTATGACGAATGGCTGGAATCTCGATTCTCTTCTTACCAGACATATATTGTCCAGTCAGCGATTCTTTGTTTGCCATAATGTCATCGACCGTGCCCTGAGCGATAATATGACCGCCATGTACACCTGCACCAATACCGATATCAATCACATGATCTGCTTGGCGAATGGCGTCTTCATCATGCTCAACGACCAGTACCGTATTGCCCAAATCACGTAAGCGCGTTAAAGTTTTCAGCAAGCGATCATTATCGCGTTGATGTAGACCAATCGATGGTTCATCAAGGACATACATCACGCCCATCAGACCTGCGCCAATTTGGCTGGCAAGACGAATACGCTGCGCTTCTCCGCCCGATAGCGTTTCAGCAGAGCGAGCAAGGGATAGATAATCAAGACCGACACTGACAAGGAAGTTTAAGCGCTCGTTAATCTCTTTAAAGATTTTTTCCGCGACTTCGCCTTTATGACCGCCAATTTTTAGCGTTTTATAATAGTCAGCTGCGTCACCGATAGACAGCTTGACGATTTCGGCGATGGTGTGATCTTCGACACGGACGTTACGTGAAATTTCATTGAGTCGCGCGCCATCACAGACATTACAAGTGGTATCAGCCAGATATTTGGCTAGCTCGTCACGCACGAGATTGCTTTGCGTTTTGGCATAGCGACGTTCTAAATAAGGCAATACGCCTTCAAATGGCACGGTCTTATTGGTTTTACGACCGCGCTCATCAGTGAAATTAAAAGTCAGCTTTTCTTTACCTGAGCCTTGCATGATAAGGTCTTGCTGTTCTTTTGGCAAATCTTGCCACGGTGCATCCATGTCAATTTTGAAATGATTACAAACGGTAGAGAGCAAACCAAAGTAATAGGCATGACGCTTATCCCAACCATTAATCGCCCCTTGATTGAGAGATTTTTCATGATGAGTAATCAGTTTTTCAGCCGAAAAATACTGACGTTTACCGAGACCGTCACAGCTTGGGCACGCGCCATATGGATTGTTAAAACTGAACATACGCGGCTCAAGCTCAGGCACGGCACGATCACAAACAGGGCAGGAGTGTTTGGCTGACATGACTTGGTTAGCGTCGCCGCCTTCTTTAGGATTGCCATCCATAAAGTGTAGCGTGACCAGACCTTGACCCAAGCGTAGCGCCGTCTCCAAACTTTCAGCAACACGGTTACCCAAATCATCACGGACTTTAAAGCGATCAACGACCACTTCGATGGTGTGTTTTTTCTTTTTATCGAGTGTTGGTAGCTCATCGGTGTCATATACGTCACCATCGACACGCACACGTACAAAACCTTGACCAATTAATTGCTCAAGCAACACCGTATGCTCACCTTTACGTTCACGAATCACTGGAGCTAAGATCATAATCTTAGTATCATCTGGCAACGCCATGACTTGATCGACCATTTCAGTGACCGACTGCGCGACCATTGGCTCGCCATGCTCAGGGCAAAACGGCGTACCGATACGCGCATAAAGTAGGCGCAGATAGTCATAAATTTCGGTAATCGTCCCCACAGTTGAGCGCGGGTTATGGTTGGTCGATTTTTGCTCGATAGCAATCGCAGGGGATAAGCCCTCGATACTATCGACGTCAGGTTTCTCCATTTGTGAGAGGAATTGACGTGCATAGGCCGATAAGCTTTCGACATAACGACGTTGCCCTTCGGCATACAGCGTATCGAATGCCAGTGACGATTTACCAGAGCCTGATAAACCTGTAATTACTACGAACTTATCTCGTGGAATGTCTAAATCGATATTTTTTAGATTATGAGTGCGTGCGCCTCGAACCTTAATATACTCGTGTGCCATCGGTGTTAGGTTTCCTATTTGCTAAAAGGGGGTTGGAAATATCTCAAATTAAAAGCTAAATACAGATCAATTAAATGGTTGGTTAAAAACGTGGATATTCTGTAAATTTATAATGTTGTTATAAATAGTTTTATTATCAAAGATTTTGTTATAAATAATATTTTTATAAAGTGTTCATACGTTGATGAAGTGAGAGCTATAGATGCCTAATTTACTGTTTTAATTTTTATAATTGCTGAGCGGTATGCTGCTTGGCGTTCATTTTGCTGTTTTCTTATTCTACAGCCTTTGAGGTGATTGGTTTTCGTATGACTAAGCAAATCTAAATCAAATCAATGTTAAGTAGTAGTCACCTTTTGTCATGGTTTTGACCAAAATGTCATTTTATAGAGGAGTTTGTCATCTAAGCGATCGCTCTAGCTGACGAGTAATAATGTTTATGACGCCTTACTTTATTGTCATGGCGACCGCATTATTCAAGGTGTGATTGCGCATCCGATGCAGTTGGTAACAAAATAATCGCGTAATATGAATGGCTTGGGTTGAGACGGTATAGGAGGCTGCACCAATAAGACAAAAGTCTCGGCAAGCAAACGGCGAATGTCTTATACTAGTGGGCTTAATTTGTAGCTAAAGTATTGATAGCATCACAATAGTATAAGCAGCGCAGTAGTGATAAATCAGCAATGACGAACCAGTGAGGCAAGTATGAATAGCGTAGAAAAACGGGCAATCCTCGGGGTCGGTGGTATATTTGCTTTGCGGATGATTGGTCTGTTTATGATTGTGCCTGTGTTTTCTGTATATGGTGACAATTATGCGCACGCGACGCCATTTTTGATTGGTTTGGCGGTCGGTATTTATGGTCTAGGGCAGGCGATATTTCAGATTCCTATGAGTCTTGCTGCGGATAAATTCCCGCGTAAGCCGATTATCTTTTTAGGACTCATCTTATTTGCTCTCGGCGGTATCATTGCGGCAAATGCGACTGATATTTACGAAGTTATCATTGGTCGGGCGCTGGCGGGTAGTGGCGCGGTATCTGCAGTATTGATGGCATTATTGGCTGATGTGACGCGCGAAGAAATGCGTACCAAAGCGATGGCAACGATGGGCTTGACCATTGCGACTTCTATCATGCTCGCTTTTGCCTTTGGTCCGTTATTGGTTGGCTCGCTGGGTATCTCTGGTTTATTTTGGTTGACCTCAGGCTTTGCTGTTTTGGCGATGCTGTTACTGTTGTTTGTGCCGACACCGCTACGAGTACTTAAACACAATTTAGACAATAAAACTATTGGTCAACAATTAGCGACCGTCCTCAAAATCGGTGATTTAAACCGTTTACATATCGGTATCTTTGCTCTGCATCTAACCATGACGGCGATATTTGTGATATTGCCGCATCAGCTTAATGAAGTGATGGGTCTGTCGGTACGTCAGCAAGGCTTGGTTTATTTGCCGCTGTTATTTATTGGTTTTGCCGTCGCCATTCCTTTTATTATCATCGCTGAAAAGAAACGCAAAATGCGCCAAGTATTCTTAGGCGCGATTGCGTTAATGACCGCTGCTTTAGCGATATTGGCCATTGGCAGTCAGGTTGGCGTTGGTATTATATTAGGTCTGTTATTGTACTTTATGGGCTTTAACTTGCTTGAGGCAACGATTCCTTCGTGGATATCTAAGCGCGCCCCTGTCGCCAATAAAGCCACAGCGATGGGGCTAAATTCATCCAGCCAGTTCTTCGGCGCTTTTGTCGGCGGGGCGATGGGTGGTTTGTTATTAAGTCAGCCGAATTTGCTGGCGTGGGGTATTTTAGCCGTCATTATGGGCGTGGCACTACTCATTATCATTCCGATTGCTCAGCCACCGTATTTATCGAGTACCACGGTGACCATCCCTAAAGACATTAATATCCAAGACTGGTCACGGCAAATGCTGGCGGTAGATGGCGTCGATGAGCTGGTCGTGATGGCAAAAGAGCAAGTTGCCTATCTCAAGCTAGACAAGACACAATTGACAGATGACTCGCGGATGCAGCTATCGAGTTTGGCACAGAGTCCACTAGATATTTAAAACGTACATAAGCAACACTCTTAGGTTGATATAAATAACACTGTATAGACACAACTGAATAGGCAGTCATTATTAATAAGCGAATTTTAATCGTTCATCTCTATTTAAAAGGAATTAATATGAGTAAGTTTAAAAAGCTAGCGATAGGCTTTGGGCTGTCAGCCACGCTACTGACCTCTGGCTGTGCCACGCAAAATATCCAAGCCTATCAGAACAGCACGCCCACGCTCGATATGCATGAGTTCTTCTCAGGTCAAATCGATGGTTGGGGCATGTTTCAAGGTCGCAATGGCGAGGTTAAAAAACGCTTTTACGTCGATATTGATGCCACTCACGAAGGCGATAATGTCATCGTTTTAGATGAGAAGTTCGCATGGGCAGATGGGTCAAAATCACAGCGTATATGGCGATTGACCAAACAAGCTGATGGTAGCTGGAAAGGAACAGCAGGCGATGTCATTGGCGAGGCAACAGGGAAAGTGGTTGGCAATACCTTGCATTGGAATTACTTGTTAGAGCTACCCGTTGAGGATAAAACCTACAAAGTGAATTTTGATGACTGGATGTATCTGGTCGATAAAAACGTCATGCTCAATCGCTCAGTCATGAAAAAATTTGGCGTAGAGCTGGGTAGCGTCACTTTGAGCATGCATCGCAATAATGAGAGCAATGATTCTAAATAAGTTTATAAAGGACAGAGTGAGTTGATAAGTCAGTAACTGGTAATAGTATTAATTCGCTTAATAAAATGGCAAAATAGCAATATCATGGTTTTTTAAACCCAGAAATTATAATATATATCTAAACGACATAGATTGTCGTCTTTAATAGATAGCTTGTAGATATTCCAATAAAAATTGATTACAGTAAAATCATTAATGAATGCGCTTAGCTGCACAGTCATTAAAGCGATTCATAAAATTATTCATAAGTAAAAGGACGGTATCATGCGCGGAGTTAATAAAGTTATCATCATCGGTAACCTTGGAGCAGACCCTGAGGCACGTCAATTTAATAACGGCGGTAGCGTGACCAATATCTCGGTTGCAACGTCAGAGCAGTGGACCGACAAGCAAAGTGGCGAAAAAAGAGAAGCGACGGAATGGCATCGTATTTCTCTATTTAATCGTTTGGGTGAAATTGCCGCGCAGTATTTGCGTAAAGGCAGTAAAGTTTATATCGAAGGCAGTTTGCGTACCCGTAAATATCAAGATCCCAATGGTCAAGACCGTTATATTACTGAGATTCGTGCTGAGCAAATGCAAATGCTAGATGGTGCGACTGGTGGTCAAAGTGATAATAGCTTTGGCGGTCAAAATCAGGGTCAAGGTGGTGGCTATGGCAATCAAGGTGGTCAAAGCAATCAAAACAACTTTGGTCAGCAAGCAAACAATCAGCCAGCACAGCAAGGCGGTTACAACCAGTCAGCTGCTCAAGGTGGTCAAAACAGCTTTAACAATCAAAGCGCACCTGCTCAGCAGAATCAGTTCAATCAACCTGCGCAAAAGCCTGCACAGTCAAAGCCAACAGCAATGCCTGACGGTCCTGTCGATGATGATATTCCGTTTTAGGATATACCTTAGAGTTATCTGTTAAGAATAATCTATAGAAGACCCTGCAATTGCAGGGTTTTTTTATGGCTAGGGATAAATGACTTAAAAAAATAGATTTTCTATAGTGCGCATAAAGGTCGTATGAGAGTGAGCGCGTTAAGAAAGATAGACTTTGTCAATTGCTATATTATCTCGCTAAAAAAGTAAAACGTTTGTTTGTTTTTAAAGTTGCGCCTTGATGGTTATTTTAAAGAATAGAAAGTTAATTATTGGTTGGTAAACGATTTAGTAAGAAGATAAAACGGATAAATATTAGCCTGCCTTATTGAGTTTATCGATTTTTTTATTCTTATTGTTTTATCAAATTTTATATTGAAATCTATGAAAACTACCTTTCATATCCTATATAGACCGTCTGTTCTATTGGATTTAATTAATGCTAACGGTTCATTAAATGGGTTGATATAATCCACTCGAATCAATAATTCAAACAATATTAAATGTGGGGCTTTGATTTAAAGTAATTTTTATTAACCAATAAAAAGTCAAAATTTGACTGTTCAATAGTCGAAATAATAAAAATTCATCTGGTCGACCGCTTACGATAGGGTTGGTTCAATGTGAAAGGTTAAAGCTGTCACGCTTTTATAATCAATTGACTATAAAAGTGCCCACCTTACTGCTAGTGCTGAGTACAAAGAATGAAAGATGGTGATGTGTTTCAAAAAACTAATTTGGGCAGAGAAGAGATTAAATCTCAGAGTCTCGGCATATTGCCGCGTGAAGCGAGAACATTGCTTATTATGATCGATGGCAAACGCACGTATCAAAGCTATCTTGATACGCTTGATCGTAGCAAAATGTTTGCCGATTTTGGCGGTGTTGCACCACTATTTGAGTTGCTGTTAGGGCTTGAGTGCATAGAGATAGTGGGCGCTGATAATGCTGCCTCCCAAACATTCACTGCGCCGCAAGCATCGACGGCTTATCAGTCTCAAGCATCGTCGTCTGAAAGAAATATTGAGACAGAGTTTGATCGCACCTTTAATGATAAAGGTCTCAATAAAATGGCAGCATTAGGCAAGAAATCAATCAGTAGTATTTTCAAGGCTAGGTTGTCTGGTGCGAGCTACGAAACGATAAAGTCAGAGTTGGCCAACTATATTGAAAAAAACGCCCCACCAGTAGAAGCTTGGGGTTACTTGTTGAGTTTAGAACAATGCGCGGATAGCTCGCAATTATTGAGCTTGGTCAAAGAAATACAGAGCACCAGTAGCAGTAATTTATCGCGCGGCATGAATGATTTTATCAAAAAAATTCAACGTTAATATATACGCGACTTATGTTATAAAAAAAATGACTTATACCACAAATACTCGGTTATAAAAGGCAGTAGCTGGGTGGTGATAGGTGAAAAATTTAGCAAACTAATTGGAGTGTTTTGTGGAATCAGCTGAGCTTTCAGAATTAAATCGCCTAAAAATGCATCATGGCGAGCATATTATTTTACGTTTAACTTATATTAGCCGCTATAACACCGACAATCCTGAAGGTGAAGTAACGCGCATCCTGACACAAGCTCAGCAAAACAATGAGCGCAATGGTATTACAGGTGCTTTGGTGTTCAATCACAATTATTTTTTGCAAAGTATTGAAGGAGCGAGACCCGTCATCAATGAATTGCTCAGAAAACTGGTTAAAGATGATCGGCATCATGCCTTACAAATCATCGAATGCCGTGAAGTAGAGTTGCGCCATTGGAGTAAATGGTCAATGAAGTATTTGATTCCAAGCGATGAAAACAAAGGACTTGCGCTCAAATTTTCGACAGGTACTCAGTTTAATCCTTATTTGATGAACACCAATCAAATCATGATGTTGATTGAGACGTTATCAGACCTTCAAGAGCAAGAAGCAGTGAGCGCCGCCAAAAAGAAGAAACCATGGTTTTCTATTGGCTAATTGACTGACGTTTATAAACGCTAAGGACCATCACACCCATGACATTTTACAAGAGATAAGATATGACATCAGCAATGGAAGATGCACACATTTTGATGAGCATGACATACGCTAGCCGTGCCAACCCAGATGTATCGGCCAACGACTTCAACGAAATCTTGCAGCAAGCACAAGTAAATAATGCCGCCAATGGCATCACTGGTATGCTGACGTTTAATAAAGATTATTTTTTGCAAACCGTTGAAGGGCCAAGAGCACAGATCAATCGTCTGTTATATAGTTTAATTGCTGATCCGCGTCATCATGACTTACAGGTTATTGAAACACGTGAGTTAAAGCATCGAGCATGGTCTAAATGGTCCATGAATTATGCTTCCCCGACTGAAAAAAATGCGGCGATTTATTTAAAATATTCGACAACGATTGATTTTAATCCCTATTTATTGAGCGCCGAAGCAGCCTATAATTTGATGAATGAGCTTAGCGATCAGCATGATTAATCAATGGCGCTTTTAACTAATCGGTAGGTATATATAAATTGGTCGCTATTTTTAATAGATTTATGTTTGCTGAGTTATTCGTTTAACCGTTTTTAGGACATTGTTTATAGAGACTGGTTTTATCTTAAAATTAATAACTGTTTACGAATAACTATTAAATAAATAGTGATTTTTTATTTACCCGATTTTACTATTCACTGACCTTTGTTATAGAACAAATAATAATCTACTGTTGTGATAGCAAGGTTTTTTGTTTATATTATCTACGCCCTTAGGTATTGTGGCTAACAATATTTTATTTGGTTGAAAAAATATCGATTTTTGACATTCATCGTTGTATTTAATGATGAATAAGTCATTCTTAGTTCTTAATAGTGAATAATATCTATTAAGGTTATATTTTTTATCTTACAGTTGGATTTATTATGAGCAAAAATACCGCCATTGATTTAGAAAACCTGAACGTTGATGAGCTACGTGCCATCACTGAAAATGCCCAGCAGCTTATTGCCAAAAAACAACATCAGCGTTTGTATGACGCTTATATGCAGTTTGAGAAAATTGCAGAAGACAGCAATGCCTCTATCGAAGAGATTCTAAAAGCTGGTGAAACGCTAGAGAAAAAACGTAGCATCAAGTATCGCAATACTGACAATAACGAAGAAACATGGACTGGCCGTGGTCGCAAGCCAACGTGGTTGGTTGAAGCGCTAGCAGCAGGTCGTAGTATCGAAGATTTTGCTATCTAGATAGTGTAATGGTTAACAGGATGATGTCGGTTTAGATTTAGCAAGGTGCAATTTTTACTAAAGGCTATCTAAAATAAGCGCTTGTTTAAATGAGTTCTGTTTTAAAAAAGCACCATGTTACATCTACTCTGATCATCGGGCTTGTTTCTCATGATTTGTGTGCAATTATAGCGTTGGATCGTGATAGTCCTTTCGTCTTAGAAGCTGATAAAAGCCAGTATCTTTATTGCCATTATTTTGGTAAAAAGATACTGGCTTTTTTTCTGTCATCTGTATGCCATTGTTTGTTATGATAATGACGTTTTTGTCTTATATAAGAGTTATGCAACCGTGCCCCAAGTATCTGCGTCGTCTCATAAGCGCCCTCGTAAGCTGTGGTGGCTGGTTGGGTTTGTATTATTTGCATTATTTGCTGTGTTGCAAATGCCAGCGGCGTGGCTGCTTGAAAAGTATGCTCCCGAAACGCCTTATGTACAGCATGTGTCGGGTAATTTATGGCAAGGCTCCGTTATCTGGCAGATGCCTTTAGCAGCGACACCGCTCACAGGTACGGCAAAATGGTCGTGGCAGCCATGGCATTTGTTATTGGGTAAGATAAGTGCAGAGGTCGATATTAATTCAGCACAAACTCGCCTCAATGGACAAGTAAAAATAGGCACCAGCTCATGGCAAGTGGATGATATGAGCGGCAAGATAGCACCTGAGACGTTGGCAAGTTTGGTTGATTGGCAATTGCCCAATACACCGATTCAGGTCAATAATGTCTCGCTCAGCCGTCAGTCTGGCTCAAGTGCCGCCGCAGAAAACGCTTCAACAAAAAATTCATCTGGTTTTAGTCAAGCGGATGGTCAGTTGACATGGGTCGGCGGTGAGATAGGTTATCCTAGCGGTGGCAAGGTTTTTTATCTGACCATGCCTGCGATGCGTGCTGAGTTAAGTGCCGAGCAAAAAAACAATAAAAACCTGCTCCATATCAATTTATTAAACAATCAAGATAAGCGCTTGGGCGACTTATATATCGATGGCGATAATATGTTGGATGTCAGTTTGACGCAGCGTTTATTAGAAAGTATGCCTGAGTATAAAGGGCAAGCACCTCAAGATACGCCAGTTGTTAGTGTGCGTCAGCCGTTGCTAAATGGGCTGGGGACACGCTAGATGATGAATGTTTCTACAACTTTAAAACCTGTGCTTAACACCCTTAATCGATTCTCAGGTTGGGTATTGTTATTGGCTGTTGCTTGGTTATGTTGGACAGCGGCTCGATTACTATGGTTGTTGCTCGCAGCACCATTGGCACCGATGTTGCCACCAGCACCTTTGCAAAACACATCGGCATCTGGCAAGGACTATAGTGGATTATTTGCTATTTTTGCAGACCCTGATCCTATTGCAGCAGCAGTGCAGCCACCGCCCAATGTCAATCTAAAAGGCGTTCTGTTAGCAATGCCAGAGAGCATGTCCTCGGCACTACTGGATATCAATGGTGAAGTGAAAAACTATCGAATCGGTGATGCGCTAAAAGACAGTGGCTATACCCTTGTCGCTGTCGACTGGAACTCGGTTGTCATCGCTGATGCTAGCGACAAGCAAACCGTCATTAGCATGCCAGCCGCGATGCCGCTAGACCAAAGTGACATGATCGCAGGTGCCGTCAGTAATCAGCGCTTGCCAGAGAACAGCATGCTGCCAAACGCCTCTCAGCCTACACAAAATACTGAGGAAGAGTCCGCTGAGACAGGCAGTGACAGTAGCCCGCAATCTGCTATCGATGAGGCGGTGACAGAATTGCAAGAAAACCCCGCCAGTTATTTGAGTAGGATGGGGGTTATGGCAGCAGGGGAAAGCTATCAGGTAACACCTGCAATGCCAGCAAAGCTGCGTAATCGTCTAGGACTTGAGCCAGGTGATAAAGTGCTAACGGTTAATGGTCAAAGCGTGGGTAGTAATCCTGCCCAAGATGCTAGTGTGCTGCAACAGGTACAGCAATCAGGTGAGGCGCAAATAGAGGTACAACGCGGCGATCAAGTCATTACCATTCGTCAGCAGTTTTAAGCACAATAAATGGGTGAGAGCTCTTATTTTAAGTAAACAAGTTTTAAGTAAATAAGTATTTAGATAGTGCCACTTAAATAATGCCATTGTGGGCAGAACGTTAAGTGAGCAAAGCAATCATTGAGCACCTTAGCACACAATAAATCCAGTACATACTAAGCGACATCACTGTAGGTAATCATCAATATGGTAAGTTTTCATAATTTTTCAGTCACGCCTCTGTACCATGTTTTGCAGCGCCTGATGCGCCTGTGTCGTCCTCTTTGCCTCGCCGTACCATTATGGGCTGCCAGTACGGGTCTTGCGAGTGCTGAGAGCTGGAAAGTCAACTTACAAGATGCCGATATCAAAGCCTTTATTAATGAGGTGGCAACCATCACTGACCAAAACTTTGTCCTTGATCCACGTATTAATGGCAATGTGACGGTGATTTCTAACAAAGCCTTGTCGCGTGACGAAATATATCAGCTGTTTTTGAGTGTGATGCAAGTCAACGGTATTGCAGCGATTGACTCGGGAACGACCATCAAATTGGTGCCAGATAATGTCGCCAAACAATCTGGCGTGGCTGTTGATTTACGCGGTGACAGTGTTGGTGAGGCATTAGCTACTCGTGTTATTTATTTAACCAATACCCAAGCCGCAGAAGTGCTGGGTGTCATCCGTCCGCTTATGCCCCAATCAGCTCATGCCGCTGCCGTGCCTGGTGTCAATGCCTTGGTATTGTCCGATCGTGCAGATAGTCTTAATCAGCTGACGTCGCTCATCCGCGATTTAGATAGCAACGTCAATGACAGTTTGCAAGTGATACCACTACGTCACGTCGATGCTGAACGTATGATGGAATTGATTAGCGCCTTGGTTGCAAGCGCTGGTAGCGGGCAAGCACAAGGTGGTAATAACCAGCTTAAAGTCATCGCTGACACCTCTAGTGATAGATTGTTGGTGAAAGGCAGTCCGGAGATGATTGCTAAAGTCAAAGAGATGGTCAATCAATTGGACACCACGCCTACAAGGCGTTTGAGTGGTCTGCGCGTCTTTCGATTAAAATACGCCAGTGCAGGTCATATTGCAGATATGCTACGCGGGTTGCTCGCCAATCAATCTATTAATAGCGCTGGAGCAACGTCCTCGTTAGAGTCGGCATCATTGAACGATTCCAGTAGCACGGGCGCTACTTTGACTAATGAGTCTAGCACTAACACAACGAACAATGCGACGACCTCAGCGACCTCTGGTGCCAATTCGAGTAGTGCTGGTACAGGTGTTGGCGGGCGACCTTTTAGTATTATCGCTGATGAAACCCAAAATGCCGTTATTGTCAATGCAGCACCTGAGCTAATGTTTGAGATTGAAGATGCGGTCAATCAGTTGGACAGTCGCCGCGCGCAAGTATTGATTCAAGCGGCTATTGTAGAAGTGTCAGGTGATGATGCGACCCAGCTTGGTGTTCAATGGGCGCTTGGCAATGCCAATAGCGGCTACGGAGTCGTAAACTTCAATAACGTAGGCGCGAGTGCTACAGCACTTGCTGCCGCGGCGTTGGGTGGCGGTGCCGCCAGTATCAGTGCAGCAGCAGGATCGATAGCTGGTGCTTTGATTGGTATTGGTGATAGCAGCAAAGACAGTCAGGGAAACACCCAGTTTTATGGGGCTATCTTGCAAGCACTTGATTCTTCTACCAGTGCCAATCTGCTGTCTATGCCATCAATTTTGACATTGGACAACGAAAAAGCCAGTATTTTAGTGGGTCAAAACGTGCCTTTTGTGACAGGTTCCTTTACCACCAGTGGCAACGATTCTAGCAATCCCTTTCAAACCATTGATCGTCAGGATATTGGTATCAACCTAAATGTCATTCCTCATATTGGCGACAATGGCACCGTACGCTTGGAAGTCTCACAAGAAGTCTCTTCGGTGGTGCCGGGCAGTACGGGTAACGCCAGTGGTTTGATCACCAATAAAAGTCTCATCAATACGACGATTCTGGCTGATGATCAGCAGACCATTGCTCTCGGTGGCTTGATGCGTGAAAATAGCACCACGCGCCAACAAAAAGTCCCTGGCTTGGGTAATGTACCAGTCATTGGTCGACTGTTCCGCTCTGACAATGACACGACGCAAAAAAGTAATTTAATCATATTTTTACAGCCAACCATCCTACGTGATGGCAGGGCAGTCGCCAGTGTCACCGAGCGCAAATTTAACCAAATGCGCGTCCTACAATTGGTCATTGATAAAAACGGTACCATCAAACAGCTGCCATTGAGCGGTACGGAAGGTTGGAATGGCGATGTTAGTGCAGATTATGAATTGATGCCGCTCAATCCCCTTGTTCCTAAGCGCGATCAGACACCAAAGTCTCAGTCTCAAGGTTTTACCAAAGTAGACAGTCCTAATAATGGTATGACAACTTATCCTTTGAATCGTTAAGCACTCAAAAAAGCGCTTTATTAATGATAGGTTAATAAAGCGCTTGCCTCCTATTCTTATAGCATGTAGAGACACGGTGTAATAAATAAACTACGCCGTACATTAGCTTGCGTATTCATAACACAGATAAACATAGCAGTTTTTATATCGCAGTATACTAATGAGTAATTGAGTAGTAAGTATGAACACTTGCTGATAAATATTGCAGATGATGATATAAAGGTAGGGGTGGAAGCAATGACAAGTCATACAAATACTAAAAAGTGGTTTTTATTAGCAGTCGCTGCCACCGCCTTATTGGTGATTCCTCGGCGTAGCAGTCGACAAGCTGATACCAGACCGTTAGATGAGCACAATGTATCAGATGAGCACTCAGATGGGCACAATGCAAAAGCCAATCATGATAATACTAATAGGGCATGTTGAAGGTCTCTTTACTTATCAAAAGCTCTTTTGTTGATTGGCATTTTTTAACTGTCGAAATCATTTTAAATAAAGTTGCCATCCTAAAGTGTTCATTGACGTGATGATTGCTATAAAATGACAAATAATGTCTATTGAATGACAAATCACGGAACGCCTCGCTGAAAACTATTAATTTTGGAGTCTATCAATGACCCCTATCGATTCACCTAAGATGATCAAACAGCCCTTACCTACTATTTATCCTCTCATTGACACGCATACTCATTTTGATGCCCCTATATTTGATGATGATAGAGAAATACTGATGCAGCAGGCTCACAATCAGGGGGTACGCCATCTGATATTAGTGGGTTATCTATATCAGCGTTTTGAGCGGATGTATGAGACTGAACGCCTGTTAAATACGCTGTCATTACCTACGACAGCCAATGTCGATAGACAAAAAGTGTCAAATTTTAGTAGCCATATTGCGGTCGGTTTGCATCCTTTTTATATCAAACAGCATACTGACGCTCATTTAACCGCTATGGCAAAAAGGATTGCTGATAAACGCCCATTAGCAATCGGCGAGATTGGTTTAGACACCTTCACTGAGGCGATGAAAGCGCCTGACATATTTGCCAAACAAGTACGATTTTTTAAGGCACAATTGGACATGGCGGTAACTCATCAGCTGCCAGTGATGCTACATATTCGTAAAGCACATGCAGAAGCATTGGCCATACTAAAAGCGCATGACTACGATGCGCACAAACTTGGCGGTATCGCGCATAGTTTTAGTGGTGGGACGCAAGAAGCCAAAGCATTTGTTAAGTTGGGATTTAAGCTTGGGGTTACTGGTCAAATCACTAATCCCAATGCTAAGAAACTGCGCCGCGCCATTCAAGCAGCGGTTGATAGCTATGGTGTTGAATGTTTGGTAATAGAAACGGATTGCCCTGATATGACGCCTATCATGTGCCAAATATCTGACCATGATTCATCAGTGCCAACTCAAAAATCAGACAGTGCAAGGAGGAGTACAGCCGTACATAATAGAAATGTACCTGCCAACTTGCCATGGGTGTTGCTAAGCTTGAGTGAGTTGCTCAATGTACCACCCGCCAGTCTTGCTAAGCAATTGTGGCACAACAGTTGCAGTGCTTTGCAAACAAAATGGGATTATCCGTTATCGTAGTGCCACATATTTTAGTCACTGACGGTTTATTGTATGGCTAGCCATTGATATGATAGTGAATGATATAGCCGTGAATCAAGAAATTGACGTAATATAAGCGCCACCAAAATAATTTAAAAGAGCATTTAATCTGTTATGAGTGAAATACAACCATTTGAGCAAACAATGACAGAGTCCATTGGCACCGAAGACGTTACAAAGACAGAAGAGCTGAGCGAAGACAATGTGCAATATGAACGCCGTTTTCAAGGTACGCGCACTCTTTATGGTACGACAGCTGTCACTACTTTTGCCGATGCGCATGTATACGTTATTGGCGTTGGAGGCGTTGGTTCTTGGGCAGCTGAGGCTTTGGCAAGAACGGCAGTGGGCACTATTACGTTGATCGATTTGGACGTATTGGTTGCGTCCAATGTCAATCGGCAGTTGCCTGCACTAGACAGCACCTTTGGTGAGAGTAAAATTGCAGCGATGGCCACCCGTATTCGTGAAATTAATCCCAAAGTAACGCTAAACTTGATCGATGATTTTTTAACTGTAGAAAACGTCGCCACTTTATTGCCAAGTCGCGATGAAGCAAAAGCCGCTGTTGCTCAAGGCAGACCTATGGTTATTTTGGACTGCGTAGATGATATGAATGCCAAGCTTGCCATCGCGCTACATTGTCGTTTTAATAAATTAAAACTGGTTTGTGCAGGCGGCGCAGGTGGCAAGATAGACCCTAGTCAGATTAGGGTGAGCGACTTGCGTGACAGTTACCAAGATCCTTTACTTGCCAAATTACGCAATAAGCTGCGCCACGAAAAAGGCATTAATAGTACACTAAAAGAAAAGTTCGGGATCAAATGTGTCTACTCTACAGAGCCACCACGTGTAGATAAGAGTTGTCAGACAGGCGGTTTGCAGTGTGGTGGTTACGGCTCAGCAGTAGTGGTCACATCGGTGGTTGCGATGATTATGGTGAGTGAAGCATTACAGTTATTAATAAAACAGGCGGGCATCAAGCCGAGCGTCTGATCTTATTTAATGGAGTCTATCTTGTCTATATTGAACGCACCTAAACACAGCTACCCAGTGGCGGCAGATGAAGTAGAACGCATCAATAAGCTTAGGAAGTATCAGGTGCTCAATGACAATGATGAGCCTGCATTTAAGCGTCTAATTGATCTGGCGAAGCTATTTTTTGATGTACCAGTTGTGACCATTACTTTCATGGACGAAGAAACACAGTATCTAAAATCTGTCCAAGGACTGGGCGGTGTTTGCCGCACGACGCGTGAAGTGGCTATTTGCAATTATACCGTGCTCTCTAACGACGTCTTTGTAGTACCAGACTTAACTAAAGACAGTCGTTTTAGCCACAATCCCCTAGTGACAGAATCGCCGTACCTACAGTTTTATGCTGGTGCGCCAATTATCTTGCATGAGGACAATAAAAGCTATCGTTTGGGCTCGCTGTGTGTGATGGATATGAAGCCCAATCATGACTTTGATGAGCAAAAAGCAAAGGTGTTGGCTCAATTTGCGATGATGGCGGCTGATGCCTTGCAGCTACAGGATAAGCAGCGTGATGCCAAACATGCCAATGAGATGAAATCAGACTTTTTGGCCAATATGAGTCATGAAATCCGCACACCGATGAATGGCATTATTGGTATGGTGGAGATGCTTGGTGAGACCAAACTTAGCAGTGAGCAACAAGAATACGTGGACAATATCAAAGTTTCCAATGAGCATTTGATGGCGATCATTAACGGGATTTTAGATTTATCGAAAGTAGAATCTGGGAAAATGACCATTGATTCTATTCCTGTTAACTTATCTGCATTATGTAATGAGGTGGTCAGCCTCTTTGCTGTCAAAGCACGTCAGCGAGGGCTCATTTTAGACTACCATTATACCGAGTCGTTATCGCCCTATGTGCAAGGCGATCCGGTACGCCTCAAACAAATTTTAGCAAACCTTGTTAATAATGCGATTAAATTCACTCGTGAGGGTGGGCGAGTCACTATTGATGTCAAACATGTACCCAATTGTCATTGTGATGGTTTTGACGACGACAGCGCTGACCAATATCGCGCTCAAGGTATTTCGGCAAGTGATCTCAGCAAAATAACGGCTCAAGAAGCTATCAGTAATACCATCTATCATGAAGTCATGACCCTATGCATTGAAGTCACAGATACGGGTGTCGGCATCAAAGCTGAGTCATTGGATGCGATATTTGATGCTTATGACCAAGCAAATAAATTCACCCACCGTCTTTATGGTGGCACAGGTCTAGGGCTCTCGGTTTGTAAGTCTTTGGTTGATTTGATGGGCGGTTATATCGATGTGGATAGCGAAGTGGGTGTGGGCACTACGTTCAGTGTTTTATTACCGCTACCGACTATCGATGAAAACCAGTATGAGATGTGGCAAGAGTCAAATGACTTTACGATGATTGAGCCGACCCATGAGCGTGCTGGTCATATATTGTTAGTTGAAGACGATACCGTCAATGCCATCATCGCTAAAAAAGCCCTGAATAATAGTGGTCATACGGTCACGCATGTCACTGATGGGCAGCAGGCTATTGAGATTTTTGCGCTCTCACCTGAGCGTTATGATGTCATTTTAATGGACCATCATATGCCTATTTTAGATGGCGTACAGGCCACTATTAAATTGCATGAACTCTATGATCCTCAATCATTACCACCTATTATCGCGTTGACCGCCAATGCAATGGATGGTGAGCGCGAAAAGTATTTAAAAGTTGGGATGCAAGATTACTGTACCAAGCCTTTTAAACAAGAGCAGTTGAATGCATTGGTACAATATTGGCTGATACAGAAACACTCATCAGCAGAGTAGTGGTTTGGTAGATATTTATAGAAGGTTATTTATCATCGCTGTCATCAATAGCGACAGTTCATCCACTATAAAAAACCACAGCGTTAATCTTGCTTGACATACTCCATATCGATTTTTACTCGGTTGTTTTGGAATACTTTTCAATCAAATTAACTACAGAGACAATATCAAAGGCAATATTCATAAATAAAAAAAGCTGAACCGCTTTATCAGTGGTTCAGCTTTTTTGTGGAATAACAGCTAGAGGCTAACTGTTAAGTCCTATTATATAAGTCATATTATATCGAGGGCTATGACTTTTACATACTATTGGCTAACGCGAGTTTGATAGTCACCTGTGCGAGTATCAACACGTACGATTTCTTCTTGTTGTACAAATAATGGCACACGGACGACAGCACCTGTCTCTAACTTGGCAGGTTTGCCGCCACCACCTGAAGTATCACCACGCACACCAGGATCTGTTTCAGTGATTTGCAACTCAACGAAGTTAGGCGGTGTTACTGAAAGAGGAGTACCGTTGAATAAAGTGATGGTACATAGTGCATTGCTGTTTTCTTTTAGCCACTTTATTGAATCGCCCATCGCTGTTTTGTCCGCTTGAATCTGCTCAAAACTTTCAGGGTGCATGAAATGCCAAAACTCACCATCGTTATATAGATAGTTCATTTCAGTGTCCATGACATCAGCAGCTTCTAAGCTATCGCCTGACTTAAAGGTTTGTTCCAATACTTTACCACTACGAAGGTTGCGCAATTTAACACGGTTAAAGGCTTGACCTTTACCTGGTTTGACAAACTCGTTTTCAAGAATGGCGCAAGGGTTGCCATCGAGCATGACTTTTAGACCAGCTTTAAATTCATTAGTAGAAAAACTTGCCACAAGAAACTCCTAGGGGTTATAAATAGGGTGGTAGATAAGGGAATGAATAGCTTGCTGCGTTAAAATCGCTTATTACGCTAAGTGTTTAAAGGATAGGTCGTATGCTTTGATAGGCTACGCACTAAGCGCGTATAATAGCGACTTTTGGGCACAGGTATTAGGTTGTCATGATAAACCATTTAATCACACAAAAAAACTGGCAAACGCAATTATCCGAGGCCATTACGTCTATCGATGAGCTGTTAAGCATCCTAAAGCTAGAATCATTGCGTGCAGAGGTTTATGTGCCTAAGCATTTTGAGCTGCGCGTACCACGTGGATTTGTGGCAAAAATGAGTATCGGCGATAGCAATGATCCTTTACTGAGACAAGTATTGCCTGATCAGCGCGAGCAAATCAAGGTAACGGGCTATGTGGCGGATCCCTTGAGCGAGAATACGCAAAACCCAGTCAAGGGTATGCTGCATAAGTACCAATCCAGAGTATTATTGACCGTGACAGGTGCTTGTGCCATTCATTGTCGTTACTGTTTCCGTCAGCATTTTGATTATAGTGCCAATATGCCGACGGCTGAGGCCAAAGAAAATATCATTGATTACATTACTGCACACCCCGAGATTAATGAGGTAATTTTGAGTGGCGGTGATCCACTGAATGTGACAAATAGACGCCTGTTTGCTTGGCTAGATTCTTTAGAGTCACTTCCCCAATTGACCACTATTCGTCTGCATACACGCTTGCCGCTGGTCATACCAGCGCGTTTGGATGATGCGTTATTGACCAGACTGTCTCAAAGTCGCTGTCATATTGTGATGGTCATCCACTGTAATCATGCCAATGAAATCGATGCCTTAACAGCAGAGCATCTGCAACGTGCTCGAGCGGCTGGCATCACTTTATTGAATCAAGCGGTGCTATTAAAAGGCATCAATGATAGCGTTGCTGTTCAAATGCAATTAAGTCAGCGTTTGTTTTCATGTGGGGTACTGCCTTATTATCTACATGTATTAGACAAAGTTGCTGGTGCCGCACATTTCGATAATGATGAGCGCTTCGCAATTGAGCTGTATTGGTCATTGTTGGCAGCACTCCCTGGTTATTTGGTACCCAAGCTGGTGAGAGAGCTACCAAATAAACCTTTCAAAGTACCGATTGATATTTACAATGATCGTTAATATAGGCACTATGGTATATTGAAAAATTAGTGAACAAAGCGTGGTTTTTAGAAGATAGGCGTGCGGTTAGATGATGCTATAGAACTTAATCGTTACTAAAAATGGGTGCTGTCGATTTCGATGGTTGCTGCTGATTTGTATCTTTTATCTTGTGTTGTTGCATACGGCATGGTTGAATATTTGCCTCCTGCCAAGTTACTCAAGGTTACTAGGAATACTGATGATAACTTTATCGACGTTTCAAGAGCACCTATCTTCTACAGAGGCATTGCCACTAGTTTCTAAGCGATCCGCTAATGGCCAAGAAGGTTATTTGCTAAAATTGTTGGCAGCGTTACCTTCGCAAACGCAAGCACAGCAAGCTGAACAATTGGCAAAAATACTTACGGTACTACGCGTGGCCAATATAGATGATTCGCAACGTCTTACCCTTATGGCGACAGTGATAGACGCCTCAGATCAGTTAATTGCCACTTTGCGACAGTCTTATATTTATGAGACAGGTGCGCTTAGCGACATTCAAATAGGTTATGTGGCTCAAATAAAGTCGCTATATTATTCAATGATTATGGTCTATGACAGAGTGATACGTCATAAAACTTCATTGCTCAATAATCAGCGAAAATACGCTGCAAGCAATGGCTGGCAGCGCTATTTTAATGGTGATAAGTCTTCATCAACGACACTCGCCATTGCTATTTATCAGACGCTGCAGATGTATCAGAAGCTATTGGGCGAAGAAGCACTGTGCTATCAAAAACCCTCATCTTACTTATGGCACAAAATCAATCAGCTGTATTACCTTGCTTATCAGTACCATGCGGCTGAGATTAATATGAGTGTTACGGCAGGCACCCAGCGTGCCAAGACGGTTCATCAGCTGTATTGCCAAATTTGTTTATACAGTCTATTAAATGTACGTGCCATGCGTCGTCCCAATATTCTGCTCGTCCAACGTTTGTTACCTGAATGGGCTAAGCATATCGTTGCGACGATTGAGCCAACCACCGAGACCCGCGTGTTCGTTGATTTACAAAGTGACAATCCGCCAACTTACCTGACGGCCAGTTCTACAATCAACCCATACGATGATCGCTATCACTGTTTATTTATAGAAATTGCCCCGCTGGTTGAGTATCTTAAACGACGCAAACAGGCTTTAGTTAAGGAAGGGGGTGACGGCGTTGAGAGTCACTTGCTTAATAAAATAGCGATGACGCTCAATTACCGCTATTTACAGCCGCCGCTCACCCTAGCGACTAAACATAGTGCGAAAGAAGACGCTGTTTTGATTACAGGTTTTAATAATATTCATTACCGGGTGAGCCATTCGCATAGCTTTACCAGTTTAATCGCTATAAAAGAGTTACCAGATGAGCAGCGTCCTCGTTATGATACCGTGAATAAAAAACAAGACAGCAGCCACGTATTAGCCAGTGAAACCTTTGATCGTAATGATGATTTGTCATTATTTCGTACCCTACGATTATCATCAACAGTAGATACTTTAAATAAAGACCGCTTTCATAAAGATGTCTTTCATAAAGATGTCTTTCATAAAGACAGTGTTCATAAAGACAGTCTTAACATAGTGGCTGATGAGAATGCATCTGCGACGACTGCACCACCAGCATTACATATGATGAGCCTTTTTTTAGTCTGTCGATCTGATACAATCACGCCGCCTGATTGGTCGATGGGCGTGGCGCGCTGGCTTGATTTTGATAGCAAAAACCCAGAGATCGAGTGGCAAGTACTCGGACATCAGCTAGTGGCTTGTGGCTTGCGTTTAGAAGGTGAAGGCAGAGAAACGCGTAGTCGCCATTTTGTGCCAGCATTTATCCTTGGTAGAGATGAGCGACTACAAACCACTGGTACTCTGATTGTACCGACTTCTTACTTTCAGACCGATGATAGAGTCATTATGCGTATTAATAGCAAACAAACCCCTTTACGTTTGGGACAGAGGTTGCTGATTACGGATGAGTTCAGCCAGTATGAGGTGGTGCAGCTTTAGTTTGTTTGAGCGTCTATTGAAAATTGTCAAATAGTAATGTCAATAAATGCTGGTTTAAAGATTACTTCATTGAATTTTTTTATTCGATAATAGCAGTGAATAAATGTACTGAATAATGATGATAAGTTAGTCTGCAATCAGTCAAGTTATTGTCTATAATGATTGATACAGTTATGTTCGTTTATACGATGTTTTTGCTTCGCCAAGATGTCGCCTTGATTCGAAAGACGATGCCAATCTACTAAAAACCGCTAAGCCTATCCCTGATAGTATTCTCCTTGCTGGGTTAATGCTTGGAAAAGGTGTAGGGTATCAAACATAAAAATAAGATCACAAGATCCAAAAGGCTTCTTATGCGTACTCAGTCCATCTTAAACCTCTTAGTCATTGATGACGATCAGCTCTACGCTGAGCGTCTTGTGCACTTACTAGGTTGCTATTATGACACCATCAATTTAGGGTTTTTGGACGATAAAGAGGAGCTGTTAAAGTCACTTCGACAACCGTGGGATGTCTTGGTGTTTGGCAATGCTTATGATATGAGTTTCACCGATGTGGTGGGCGTCGTTCAAGAGCAAAGTATTGATTTGCCTATGATCTGCCTATTCAATGAAGAGATGGCAGCGTCCACCAATAATGATGAGGGGCTACCTGATATTATTAGTGGCACGATGGTCAAATCGCTCAAAGTAGACCAAGAGATGGCAGTAGTGATGTCTATCTGCCTACAGCATGATAATTTACGCAGTCGCCGTGAGCTTAGAACGTTGCGCCATGTTCTCTCTGAAGCAGAGCAACGCGCCAACGTATTGATTAAAAACTCTAAAAGTGCGGTCGCCTATATTGATCAGGGTATCCATATTTTTGCCAATGACCCTTATCTTCAGCTTTTTGGTTTTGAGTCAATGAATGATGCCATAGGCGTGCCTGTTGTTGACCTCATTGCAGGCGGTGATAACGTTAAGGGTTTCAAACAGTTCTTACGTCAATTTGATAAAGGTAGCCGCCAAGAAGTCGAGTTCAATTTTGAAAGTAAGCGGATGGATGGCAGTACTTTTGAGGCAAAGCTACAATTAGCAGCCGCGACCTTAGATGGCGAGCCAGTGACGCAGGTTATTATCCAACAAAACCATAATAACAGTGCGGAAGTCGCCAAGCGTTTGGCGGCCGCTGAATGTAAAGATAGCCTGACAGGAATCAACAACCGCCGCGGCTTTGAAGAACAAATGGCAATCGTGTACCAGCAAGCACGTCAAGGTGTACTGACGGCTGGGCTTTTGTATATTCAGCTCGATAATGTCGGTAAAATAAGAAGCAGTCTAGGTTTGCAAGGGGTAGATGCGACCGTCAAGCAAGTCGCCTATGCGTTAGATGAGCTGATATCAGACGGGCATGTGAGTCGTTTCAGTGATACCGCCTTTACCATACTGGTCGAGGACAAGAGCACCACAGAGCTTGAAACACTGGCTAAGCAAATTGGTTCACGTATCAGTGATATGCTCATTGAAGTAGATAAGCGTACGACCAGTACGACTGTCAGTATTGGTATTGTCAAAATCGAAACCAATACAGCAGAGCCAAGTATCGTGCTCGAACGTGCGATGGATGCTATCAATCAGATTATGATAGAGACCTCTAATCATGGCGGCACTTATCATTTGTACGATCCAAGCGAGCATGCCAATAGTGATGATCATGCGCTTGCCGAATCTTTAGTTGATGCCATTGCCAATAGCCGTTTTGAGCTGTCATTCCAGCCAATATATGATATTAACAATGACCGAAGCGACTTTTTTGAAGTATATCTGCGGTTGCCATTGGCGGATGCGGACAATACGATATTGACACCTGATCAATTTATGGCAGTCGCCAAGACGCATAAATTGCTCGAAAAAATAGATCGTTGGGTGCTCATCAATGCCTGTAAAAAGGTCAATGAGGTACGTAAAACACATCCTGAAGCCAGATTGCTAGTGCAATTGACTAGTGCCTCATTGATAGACAAAAAACTGCCTAGTGTTGCCAGTCAGCTTATAAAAGCGGTGGGCGGTGCAGCTGGTGTGCTCACCTTGCAGTTCAACGAAAAAGACGTCTCAGACCATCTTACAGTGGCAAAAACACAGTTTGCCGCCCTTAGTCAAGTCAGCTGTCAGATGGGCATCAATAACTTCGGTTCTTCTGCCAAATCCATAGAGATTGTCAGTTTTGTGCAGCCAGATATGGTGCGTTTAGCACGCAGCTATGTGGATGGCATTGACTCAGCAGACAATTTAGAAACTGTCAAATCACTTATTATGCGTACTAATGAAGTCAATGTGGACGTATTGATGCCTTATATTGAAGATGCGGCGACCATGTCCGTTGCTTGGAGCGTGGGCGCGCGCTATTTACAAGGCTATTATTTAGAAGAACCCAGCAGTACGATAAAAGTTGCGACCTAAAGTCATTTAGGGCGCGTTTGATATGTAACTATCAACAGTGCCTATTTATGGAATATTCTACACGGCTTAATAGTCCATAAATTCTTTATCGTCATACATTACAAAAGCCTTACTCAAACTGTCCTATAAGCGTTGTTTATTGGCTCGATATGCCCCAATAAATAACGTTATGTTTTTACAAGCAGCTGTTTAGATGTGAAGAGGGTTCCACTTTGCATGTGTTTGACCCTACCTTATTATCTATATTGTTCACCTATAGCTGACATTCCTTAACCAAAGATTGCCGAAAATGCCCATCATTAATAAATATCAAATAAGCAGTATATTTGCTGCTGTTTTATTGCTCAGCGCTTGTGGAGAAAGTACGCCACCGGATCATCGTGCTGCTGTAACATTGCCGCTCTATACGGAAGGTGATGCTGATAACGGAGCGATCATTTATCAAGACGCTTGTGGTCAATGTCATCAGCTGAATGCGGGGCTCAACAAAAAAGGTCCGCAGCTGATGAATATATACGGTGCGCCCGCCGCAGAGCTAGAAGATTACACCTATAGTGACGGGCTGAAAACATCAGGTTGGGTATGGGATGCGCAAACGCTCGACCCTTATATTGCGGATGCAGAAAAAGCCATGCTAGACTCAAAAATGCTATCAAACCCGATGCCTGATGCGCAAGAACGCGCAGATGTCATCGCTTATCTGTCAACGCTTCGTGCCGCGCCGATAACTGAAGATGACTCAAAGCAATAGACAATCTATGGCGTGTCCTTAAGCTAAACGAAAGCGACTAAATGGGCTAAAGATGTTTAAATTTTGCCAAATCATGTCAAACAATTGGTTAATATCTTGATGTTATCTGTGCTATTTTCCTTGTTTGGCTGCCATTTATCTCATTTTTATCACCACTTTCAAAATAAGAACACGCCCTAGAAACACTAATCCCATAAGAAATGAGCCAATAATTGACTATGACCCACGCAGCTATCGATATAGCCATTACAACACCACATCAATCAGCAGCAGAGGTGATTCATAAGTCGACCTTTAGCGCTGCCGACTGTCGTCACAATCAGCAAAAAATTGCCCAACTTATGGCGCAGTTAAATCAAATAGTACTGGATAAGCCGCAAGTGGTTAAGCTTGCGCTGAGTGGTATTTTGGCAGGTGGACATCTGTTACTGCAAGATCTGCCGGGTATGGGCAAGACGACGTTGGCGCAAGGCTTGGCGCAATTATTAGGCTTGAGCTTTAGTCGTGTACAGTTCACCAATGATATGCTGCCAGCAGATATCTTAGGCATGAGCATTTATGATCAAAAGGAACAGCAATTTGAGTTTCGAGCAGGTCCTATTTTTACTCAGCTGCTACTCGCTGATGAGATTAATCGCTCTAGCCCTAAGACGCAAAGCGCGTTACTAGAAGCGATGGAAGAACGGCAAGTCACTCAAGATGGGCAAACCTATCCTTTGCCGCAGCCGTTTTTTGTCATTGCAACCCAAAATCCTTTGCAGCAAGCAGGTGTCTATCCGCTTCCTGAATCGCAGCTAGATAGATTCTTACTATGCTTGTCGCTTGGTTATCCGTCGCCTACCGCAGAACGTGAGCTATTAAAAGGTCAGGATCGCCGCGAGCTACTAAAAAATTTACATGCGCTGCTTGATACCGAGGCGGTCTTATTAGCACAGCAAGGTGTTAAACACGTTTATGTCGCGGATGTGGTCTTGGATTATCTGCAGCGATTGGTCGCAAAGACACGAGCAAGCTCCGAGTATCATGGCTTATCACCGCGTGGAGTATTGTCGCTACAGCGTGCCGCGCAGGCTTATGCGTATGTATCGGGGCATATGGAAGTGACACCTGAGGATATCCAAGCGGTATTTGCCGCGGTCACAGATCATCGTCTCGGTCAGCGCTTTGTCCCAGCGCATGTGACTGGTGGGCAGGCGACGCAGACTATCGCGCAACGTATATTGGCAGAAGTGGCTGTTATCAGTTAAATGATGGTTATTACAATAGTTGTTATTTCAATCACTGTTATCTGAGTATTTATTTTTCAGCTGCTTGTTGTTTCATAGCGTATTTGTTTTTAAAGCTATCACCAATTATGAATGAGAGTATCAATTTTATGGTAAGGATAGGGTAGTCATGCGCTTTTTGCCAAAAGCCTTAACCGTACCAGCCACTTCCGCATTAAGCCGTTGGTTCGCCTCGCGTGCGCCCAAAAGCGATAGCGCCACCCTCAATTTGCGTAACGTCTATATCTTTTTTAGCCGTGAAGGGACGCTATATGCAGTGTTATTAATTATTACCTTTATCGCTGGCATTAACTATGGCAATAACTTGGTATTAGGTTTATGTTTTTATTTGGTCAGCGTCTGGCTTATCAGCTTTCATGTAACCTTTGCGCACATTTCAGGTCTGCAAGTACGTTTGCTTGAAGTGACTATGGCAGAAGCGGGCGCGCCTGTTTGGGTGACTTTGCAGTTGCGTAGTGAGAGCCGTCAACCAAGACGACAGTTGTTATTTAGCTTCGAGCAGGCTGATGACAAGGCTAATAGCAAGCTTAATAGCAAGACAGATAAAAAAGCCCATAAAAAAATCAAACATGGCGCTGATAATAAACAGTCAATACTGGTGACACGACTGCAAGGCGAGCAAGTGATTCGCTTGCCAGTACCGACGCAGAATCGTGGGCAGTTTGAATTACCACGCTTAAAAATAAAAACGGTTTATCCTTTGGGTATTATGCGGGCGTGGTCCTATGTTTATTTTGCCCGTACTGCTTGGGTCTATCCAAAACCTGAAGTGTTTGATTGGCAGACGCAATATGTCGTTGCCAGTCAGGAGGATTTGCCAACAGGTGGGCAATATCGGCAAGGTCAAGATGATTTTGAGCGGCTAGATAACTACGTTGAAGGCGAGTCGCTGGCACGGGTGTCGTGGGGACATGTAGCACGTGGTCAAGGCATGTTGACCAAGCACTTTGCTGATCCAGTCGGTCATGAGCAAACGTTGGATTATGCGGATATGCCAGCAGCACATCATGAGCAAAAACTCGCACAACTGGCGTATGGGGCGATGAAATTAGGTGAGCTGGGCGTGACATTTCATATGCGCTTACCCAATGATACCCATTCTACTGCACCAATGGGTGAAGGCGACAGTTTTGCACAAGCGTGCTTGCTAAGGTTGGCGAAAGCACAATGACTAATAGGAGCAACTCAAATAGGAGCAACTCAAAAAAACTCCCTACAAATGACGCTGAAAACACATTTATAGGTTTTCCTGAAACAAGTCCCACAAGCTTTGAGCAGTTGGCACTGGGTCAAAACGTCACTGATCGTGCTTTACAGGATAGCGCTGCAAAATGGACTCGTAAGCTATTCGCCTTGCCTGCTTATTATTGGGTGCTAATTGCTCAAATTACCGTTATTTTACCTCATGCGGCGCATCTGCCGTTTTGGTTGATAGGTTTTGCGGTGGTCAGCATCGCCGCACAGCTGCCGTCTATAAAAGCTAAGTTTAAAAAAATAGCGCATTTAAAACGTGTCTATCAAGGCATGCAAATGCTCGGCTTTTTATTGGGACTGGCAGGTCTATGGCTGACTTACAATACAGCGTTTGGACTGGATATGGGCGTGGCGTTTTTAGTGCTCTGTCTCATCAGCAAGCTGTGGGAGATGTATAAACGGCGTGATGCTTATGTGGTCCTAAATTTATCACTATTTGTCCTTGCCGCGCTGTTTTTGATGGATCAAGGTCTTGTGACGACTTTAGAAGTGATTGTTGGTGCAGTTATCATTTTATTGGCATTTATCGCGCTTAATGATGACGGCAACACTCGCGGTGATGGTCGCTTGCGTACTTTGGGTGTGCTGGGTATCGGGGCGTTGCCGTTATTAGTCGTGCTATTTTTGTTCTTCCCGCGCTTGCCACCACTATGGTCAGTACAGCTATCAGGTCAGCAAGCAACCACTGGCGTGTCCGACAGTATGTCACCCGGGGATTTTGCCAATTTGGGACAATCGACTGAGCTGGCGTTTCGGGTAGAGTTTGCAGATAATCGCCCGCCACAACAGCAGTTATATTGGCGTGGTTTGGTGTTTAGCGACTTTGACGGTATTACATGGCGTCCTAGCCCTCAGCAACGACAATGGCGACCTGCACCGCAAATGCCATCTTGGATTGAGAATGCCTTTGCAACTGTCCCTGATGAAGTAAAAGTTGCGCCTACTAGCTATGAAATTATCTTAGAGCCGACGCAGCAAAACTGGCTATTTGGACTTGATTATCCTTTTGCCCAGCGCCAAGATGTCAGTATTACTTCAAACTTTACCTTATTAAAAGATCAGCCCGTCACTCAGCAGTTACGTTATGAAGTATTGCAATTTGCACCGATGCGCATTGACCCTGTTCTCTCTGATGAGTTACGACGTCTAAATCTTACCTTGCCAGCCGACGGAAATCCGCAAGCAAGAGCACTGGCACAGCAGCTATTTGCGCAATCAGACTCAGACCCAGTGCGCTATATGGCGGCTATTGAACGCTGGATTAACCAAACGGACTTTCGTTATACGTTATCACCGCCACGGCTGAATAATAACCGTATTGACGAGTTTTTATTTGAGACCAAAGCTGGGTTTTGTGAGCATTATTCTTCCAGTTTTACCTTTATGCTGCGCGCCGCTGGCATACCCGCGCGCGTCGTCGCCGGCTATCAAGGTGGTGAGCTGAGCCGCGGTGGCAATGTGTGGGAGGTGCGGCAAAAGGATGCGCACGCTTGGACGGAGGTTTGGCTTGAGGGTCAAGGCTGGGTACGTGTCGATCCGACGGCTTTTGTTGCGCCTGAGCGTGTCGAGCAAGGGATGGATGCGCTGACGCAGGCACAAGGAGCGGCAATGTTCGGCGATGGCGCTAGCGCACAAATCAGCTATCAGCAATATCAAATGCTACAAACCTTACGCCGCCTCTCAGATCAAGCAAGCTATTATTGGCAAAAAGACGTCGTTGGTTACGATCAGGACAAACAAGCTGACTCGCTGCTTAAATGGTTTAATATCCGCTCAGTGATGCAGCAAATTATCTGGTTGGCAGCGAGTGCTATTACTGTCATGGTGATTTTGGTCTTTGTCATTTGGCAACGCCGCCGCAAGCGCTGGCATCCAGCAGACCAGCCGCTTGCACAGCTATCAAAACGTATTGGCAAAGCGGATAAATCACTTGCTCGTGATGAAAGTGAAGGTCAGCTGGCTTGGCTTGAGCGCTTGGCTAGGGCTGTTGATGACCGAACTAATGATATCGGTAGTTATGTAAATAGCGATGTAAATGTGTCACGTAGCGCTGATAGTAGTAAAGCTAGTAAGCTCACAGATAGCGGTCATTCAGATATTGTCCAAGCAAAAATCATGCAGATGAGGCAGGACTATCGTCAGCTCCGTTATGGGCGTCTAAGCACACTTGGAACCAATCATAGCGAATACAAAGCCGTACTCAAACAGCTAAAGAAAGATGCGAGTGAATTGTTCTAGTGGCTGTTTTGTGAAAGCGTTGCTTAGCACATGATAAAAAATTAAGGATAATAGAGGAGGCGGTTCTATGGCGATATATGTGGATTTTATGCAGATAGAATTTAAAGGCTATAAGTGGTGCCATATGCTGGCAGATACCCTGCAAGAGCTGCATGATTTTGCCGCACTGATTGAAGTGGATAAGCGTTTATTCCATCGAAACGCCAGCTATCCGCACTATGACGTCACGGTACAAATGCGAGAAATAGCGATTGAATATGGGGCTATTCCTGCTGGTCGAAAAAAAATTATCGAATGTGCAAAGAAGTTAAAAGTAGAGTTGCATGAGCAAATAGCACGGTCTGAGCATTGCTAGTAAATGAAGCTTTTAAAGATATAAAAAGGTGGGAGTGCTTTTGCATCCCACCTTTTTATATCTTTAGGTTTTCACCCAACGCTTATACCCTCTCAAAAAATTAGAGTAGCAAGGAAAACGAGTGCAAGTACTACATCTAGTAGGCTAGGCGAGCGGAACAAGCAAAACTGACGCAGCTAATCGTATTTTTTGGGTTTGGTATTACTTTGCAATAGCGGCTTTACTGACACCATCAAGGGCTTTTGCGATATTAGCTATTTCAGTATCACAACCTTTGATATCGTGACGACTCTTTAGGTATTCGGGATTGTTGTAAGACAACCAGACCTTTTTATCGGCATCTTCGCTGATGAGGATTTTTTGCGGCAAGTCGATAGCGACGCTTTGCTCACAATTCATCAATGGCGTACCCGCTTTTGGATTACCAAACATAATCACTTGCGTCGGTCTTAATGTTAAATTGACACCTTGGGCATTCTTCTGATGATCGACGCGTGCAAATACTTTCATACCTTTGCTTTCAATAATTGCTGCCAGTTTATCAGCAGTATCTTGCACGGAATGATTGCTTTGCAGCGTAACCAAGCCTTTTTCGGCATTGATAGCAGTCATCGTTGCTGGCATTGATGGTGCTTTTTCCGGCGCGTTTAAAATATTTTCAACACTGGCGCAGGAGGATACGGCCAACGCTAGGGTAGCGATAGAGAGAATCTTAAGCATAAAAAGTCCTTTTATTGTCATTGTTCATTCAGCGATTGCTGGCTGGCAATATCGAATATTTAGTGTGAAACATAATATTCCTTGTGCTTAGTAGCATCGATAGTAGCATTGTGCGTAATAAACCGCGCATAGTAAAGCCTCGCATTGCAACACACCTTAAGCAATGCCTAAGACAAAACGCATAGCTAAACCAAATGCTCTGCTAGATAATCGACGAGCAGTCTAATCTTTGGCGATAAATGACGGTTGTGCGGATAGATGGCCCAGATACTTTCTTCAGGCTCTCGATAGTTATTCAATAAGCTGACCAGCTCACCTGATGCTAAGAATTTTTGCACATAATAGTCAGGCAGCTGCACGATACCCAGACCTTTTAACGCAGCATCAACTAGACTGTGACCGCTGTTATATTGGACACTGCCAGACACGCGCAGGTTTTTTTCTTTATCAGCGTTTTTTTCAGAATCTATTTTGCCATCTTCTATAAAGTGCCAATAGTCACGCGTGCCAAGTAAGCAGTTATGCTGACTCAGATCGCTCAAAGAATGTGGTATGCCGTATTTTTCGAGATAAGCAGGCGCGGCACAGACGAAATTGGTACGACGGCTGAGCTTTTTTGCCATCATCGTCGAATCGCTTAATTTGCCGATACGAATCGCCAAATCATAACCGCCATCAATGAGGTCGATTTTTTGATTGCTCAAAAACGCCGTCACTTCGATATCGCGATATTGCACCATGAAATCATTGACCAGTGGCAATAATTGCTGCTCGCCATAAGTGACAGGAGCGGTCAGTTTAATCCTACCTTGCGGCTTTGATTGTAAATTGCTTACTGCTTGCTCAGCGGCATCCAATCCATCGAGCACACCGCGGCAGTGCTGATAAAACACGCGACCTTCTTCAGTCAGCGATACCTTACGCGTCGTGCGATACAGCAGTTTAATATTCAGTCGTTTCTCTAAAGCGCTTATCTGCCGACTGACTTGCGCGGTAGAAATGCCCAGTTCTTTTGCCGCGCGCGTAAAGCTTTCGTAATCTGCTACATAAACAAATTCGCTAATACCATCCCAGCGCATGATTATTACCACTGTGTAAAAGATATTTGCAAATATAGCACATTGTTATCGCTATAGAAAAAACTATAATAGTCAGTATAAAGCTTTACAGACTGCTACAACTGCCGCTTGCCTCCATTCAACAAGCAAGATAAGCTGAATAGAGGTCTGTGCTCAATAACCCATAAAATGAATTAAAAAGAGAGATAACGATGTCAGATAAATTTATTAAATCAAAAGCCGCCATTGCTTGGGGCCCGAATGAGCCACTATCTATCGAAGAAGTGGATGTCATGCTGCCACGTAAAGGTGAAGTATTGGTAAAAATCGTGGCAAGCGGCGTCTGTCATACTGACGCTTTTACTTTATCTGGTGAAGACCCAGAAGGCGTATTCCCAGCGATTTTAGGTCATGAAGGTGGCGGTATCGTTGAGCAAATCGGCGAAGGCGTCACCAGTGTGCAAGTTGGCGATCATGTCATTCCGTTATACACCGCAGAATGTGGCGTCTGTAAAATGTGTACCTCTGGTAAAACCAATCTTTGCTCGGCGGTACGTGAGACACAAGGCAAAGGTCTGATGCCAGATGGCACCACGCGTTTTTATAAGGATGGTGAGCCAATTTATCATTATATGGGCTGCTCAACCTTCTCTGAATATACGGTGTTACCAGAGATTTCTTTGGCGAAAGTGAACAAAGAAGCACCACTAGAAGAAGTCTGCTTATTGGGTTGCGGAGTCACGACTGGTATGGGTGCAGTGATGAATACGGCCAAGGTAGAAGAGGGTGCGACGGTCGCAATCTTCGGTCTCGGCGGTATTGGTCTATCAGCGGTCATCGGTGCGGCAATGGCAAAAGCCAGTCGTATCATTGCTATTGATATCAATGAGAGCAAATTTGAGCTGGCTAAAAAGCTTGGCGCGACTGACTGTATTAACCCAAAAGACTACGACAAGCCAATCCAAGAAGTCATCGTTGAATTGACTGATGGCGGCGTTGATTATTCATTTGAGTGTATCGGTAATGTCGATGTCATGCGTTCGGCGCTTGAGTGCTGCCATAAAGGGTGGGGCGAGTCGGTCATCATTGGTGTCGCTGGTGCTGGACAAGAAATCTCTACTCGCCCATTCCAGTTAGTGACTGGTCGTGTCTGGCGCGGTTCAGCATTTGGCGGCGTAAAAGGTCGCAGTGAATTACCAGGTTATGTTGAGCGTTATTTGGCTGGTGAGATTCCACTACAAGATTTCATTACCCATACCATGCCATTAGAAGATATCAACGAAGCATTTGATTTGATGCATAAAGGCGAGAGTATCCGTACGGTTATTCATTTTTAAAAATCATTATTAATAATAGTGATCATAGATTTAGCCTTATAAAATAGCAGTATGCTAAACCAAAAATGCCGTCCTTATATAGGGCGGCATTTTTTTTGCATTGGCAATTATTTTTTAGTGGAAAAAATTATCTGTTCGGCAAGCGTGGTTAGATTTGCTGCGACAAAGTCTGGCGCTGGAACGTTTGGCGCTGATAATAAAGCATTGTGCGGTCGCGTGAGAAACGCCCCTTGGCAGCCAGCTGCTTGCGCGCCAATGGTATCCCAAAGATGACAAGCGACTAGGCACAAATCTGACAACTCAACAGACAATGCGTGAGCGACCATTTGATAAGTCTCAGGCGCAGGCTTGAATTTACCGACAGTTTCAACACTAAAATGCTGTTCAAAGAAATGGCTGATGCCAGCTTTTTCAAGCGGGGTCGGGGAAGCGCTATTTGCTGAGTTGGTCAACGTCACCAGTCGAAACCCTGCCTCACGCAGCTTGGTTAATGCTGGAACTACATCAGGGTGAGCAGGCATTTTGCTCATACGCTCTTGTAGTTCGTCGATATCGCTATCTATCAGCCTGACGTTATGAATATCAGCGGTCATCTGTAAGGCACTGACGCCAAGCTCGCCAAAAGGCGTATAAAGTCCTGATAACGTCATGGTTTGTGAATATAGCACCAATTGCGCAAACCATTCTCTTAGTAGTATTTTTTTGCCAAATAGGCGAGAAAATAATGGCTCAAGAGTGGTAATGTCGAGTAGCGTCTCATTGACATCAAACACGATAATAGGGAGAGATTTATCAGAGAACATAATAGATCCTTTTTTGAACAGCAAACGAAATCTTGTCAAAAAACCTAGTCTGGCATGTCAGCCAACTGCTGCAAGATATTTTTGAAATTTTCCACGCCTTGTGCACCACTAACCAGATGACGCTCATTAAAAATCACCGCTGGCACGCTTTGAATGCCTTGTTGTTGCCAATGTTGCTCTTCTGCGCGCACCTCTTTAGCAAACCTTTGGTCTGCTAACACGGCTAGTGCCTCATCACGATCTAGTCCAATCTCTGCTGCGATATCAGCAAGCACGGCATTGTCAGAAATATTGCGACCATTGGTAAAATGAGCGACGAATAACGCCTGCTTTAAGGCATGCATGCGACCTTGCTGATCTGCCCAGTGCAGCAATTGATGCAAGTTGAACGTGTTATGCATGCGCGTGTCATCGTTAAAGTTAAACGTAAAGCCAACCTCATTACCCGCTTCCATTAATCGAGCATGGCTAGCATCAGATTCTTGCTTGCTCGACCCATATTTCTCCATAATATGTTCACGCATATTTTGTCCTGCGCTTGGCATATTTGGATTAAGCTCAAACGGATGCCAGTGAATCTCGTGTTCGGTGTTGGTTTGCTTGAGGGCTTCTGCCAGTTGGCGGTAACCAATGACGCACCAAGGACAAACAACGTCTGAGACGATATCTATGCGTAGTGGCTGCTCTGAGGATAACTGCTTCGAATGTTCCATATCTATCTGCCTAATTCAGTATTTATTTTATATATAAGCTGTCTGTGGTCGACCGCCTTATAAATCAATGCTAATTAACCAATGCTAAGAGAATGAGGGAACAATTACAATATCGTCTAAGTTACTGTTTAATGAGTCTCTGTCTAATAAGTATCTGCTTAAATAACTGTTCAAATGGCGGCTCAAATAACTCAGCGATGCACTGAATTATCAGCAACTTAATAACAAAATAAGTGACTACTTAACCAATCTGTAACGGTCATCAAACGGGTTTTTGCTTAAAGTGGCGGTACTAAAAATCTTGGAGTCATAAATGAAAAACATTACTGAAGCCATGAACTGGCGTTACAGCACCAAAGAGTTTGACGCCAATAAAAAAATATCAGCAGCAGACTTTCAAAGTTTAAAGGATATCCTGCGACTTAGCCCATCAAGCACTAATATTCAGCCTTGGCATTTTGTAATCGCTGATGATGAGGCTGGCAAGGCACGTATCGCAAAAGGTACGCAAGGGATGTTTGATTTCAACACGGCAAAGGTAGAGAAAGCCTCCCACGTTATCATTTTCTGTAGTCGTATCTATGCTGATGATGAATTTTTGCATGAAGTATTGGATAAAGAAGAGGTGGATGGTCGCTTCGCAGAACCAAAATTCAAAGAGCAAATGCATCAAGTGCGCAAAATGTTTTTGGACATTCGTCGTTATGAGCAAAAAGACGAGCCGCATTGGCTGGTCGAGCAAGTGTATCTAAATATGGGCGCATTATTGCTGGGTGCTGCTACTTTAGGCATTGATGCTGTACCGATGGAAGGTGCTGATCTAAAGGCACTCGATGAAGAATTTGAGCTACGTAGCAAAGGCTACACAGCCGTTGCCGTTATCTCACTTGGTTATCGTAGCGAAGACGATTTTAATGCCGATTTGCCAAAATCTCGATTGAGTGAAGCGAGCATAATTACTAAAGCGTAATGCCCGACTGGTATTTTTAACTGACTATATTGATCTCAAATAGCGTTATAAACGGCATGTTTATAGCGCTATTTTTTTTGCTAATAAAATGGGTGTTTAAGTTTTATTTATAAAATTGATAGTGAATAAGCCAGATAAAATAGTGAGAAGTAAAGTTTTCATAGATTAAAAACTACACTGTAATAACTACAAAGTAAAAACAAATCGACATTTCTAATAAGTCATAATAAATCGATTGGCGCGACTTTTAAGAAGCGTTTAACCCTATTTTTTCTGATTATCTGCCAGCGAGAAGCCAGCATGTCTACCTTGAACTTAACCATTAATAAGCAAGATTATCAGCTCGACAATCTTGATTCACGCACGACCTTACTCGATGTCTGTCGTCAGCACCTCAAAATTACGGGACCTAAAAAAGGCTGTGACCATGGTCAATGCGGCGCTTGCACCATACTTATCAATGGGCGTCGGGTCAATGCCTGTTTGACCTTGGCAGTTATGCACGATGGTGATGAGATTACCACGATTGAAGGTATTGGCATGCCCGAATCTTTGTCAGCGTTGCAACAAGCCTTTAAAGATAATGATGCGTTTCAATGTGGTTACTGTACCCCTGGGCAAATTTGTTCAGCAACAGCGCTGATCGATGAGATTAAACAAAACTGGCCCAGTCATGTCACTACAGATTTGCAAAACCCTGATGGATTGCTGGTACAAGAAATCGCTGAGCGTATGAGTGGCAATATTTGCCGCTGTTCTGCTTACCCCAATATTATTAAGGCCATTTCACAAGTACTAGAAAATGAAATGAATGATTCATCTAAAGCTGACGCAGTACAAAAATCAGAGGTGACGGGTATTTGGTCGCCACCATCTAGTGAAGCGCAGCTAGGTAGTCAATCTATGAAGAATAAGACGGCAACTAGCACGTCAGGAGGTCGCTCATGAAACGCTTTGAATATAGCCGTGCTACCGCGCCAGAGCAGGCAGCCCAATCTGCTAGTGTAAAAGACGCCTCATTTATCGCAGGGGGTACCAACCTTTTAGACTTGATGAAGTTAGAGATTGAAACGCCAATTAAGCTGGTGGACATCACTCGCTTAGCATTAGCTCAAATTGAGAAGACTACAGGTAGTGGCTTACGCATCGGTACGCTAGTGACCAATAGCGACTTGGCCGCGCATCCTGAAGTCATTGCCAATTACCCAGTGTTATCACGGGCGATCTTGGCAGGTGCGACGGGACAGTTGCGTAATAGAGCGACGACTGGTGGCAATTTATTACAGCGTACGCGTTGTTATTATTTTTATCAGACAGACAGCGCCTGCAATAAACGCAACCCAGGTTCTGGTTGTCCAGCTATCAATGGTGAAAATCGTACCTTGGCAATTTTAGGTACTAGCGAGTCCTGTATTGCCCAGCATCCATCTGATATGGCCGTCGCGATGCGCTTATTAGATGCCACTATTGAGACGTTAAAAAGGGATGGTTCAACGCGTACAATTGCCATCAAAGACTTTTATTTTCTACCAAAAGACACGCCACATATCGAAAACATTTTAGAGCCTGGTGAGCTTATCACCCATGTGGTGTTGCCAGCGCCTGTCAGCGGTATGCACACTTATGACAAAGTGCGTGATCGCGCGTCCTATGCTTTTGCCTTAGTGTCTTGTGCAGCGATCATAGACGTGACTGATAATGGGCGTTTGGACACAGTGCGCCTAGCATTCGGCGGTATTGGCACTGAGCCATGGCGCAACGAAGCCGTTGAGGCATTGCTGACGGGTACTGATGGCAATGAAAATGTCATCAAACAAGCAGCGGACTTATTATTAAAAGAGGCTAAAGGTAGTGGTCAAAATGATTTTAAAATACCGCTGACTCGTCGTCTACTCAAACAAGTTATTCAACGCGCATTAGCGGGCAAGGGAGCATAATCATGTCATTATTGGATTCAATATTGCCAGCAGAACCGACCAAAAAGATGATGATGAATGGGCCAGTTGAGTCGCTTTTTGATAAAACAGCGAGCAAGTTGGTGAGTAAGCCCATTAACCGAGTTGAGGGATCACTAAAGGTCAGTGGTCAAGCACCTTATACGGCAGAGATTCATTTAGACAATCAAGCCTATGGTGTATTGGTGAGCGCAACGATTGCCAAAGGACGCGTTAAGGAAATTGATAGCAGCTCTTTAGAGGCTATTCCTGACATTATTAAAGTGGTGACCGATCCTGAGCACTTTTTACGCAATGCCCAACAGGGCGGTGCAACCAAATCACCTAAGCAAGGCGTTAGTGAAATTTTTTATCATGGTCAGCCGATCGCGGTTGTCATTGCTGAGACGTTTGAGGCGGCGACCGAAGGTGCAAAAGCACTCAAAGTGAGTTATGAGGATGAAACTAATCAGGCGGCATTGAACTTTACGACAGAGCTGCCAAATGCTCATGATGTTAATGAAAAAAAAGGTTCGGATAAAAATTCAGAAAAGGGTAATCCAGAACAAAGTCTTGCTGATGCTGCGGTAACCCTTGACCGCTTTTATCATACGCCAAGTCAAAACAGCGCAGCGATGGAGCCACATGCAACGCTTGCTCACTGGGAAGGTGAGAAGCTGATTATGTACTCCTCTAATCAAATGCTGTCCTCGTGCAAAAAGCAAATCGTTGATGCATTGGATTTGGATCCAGAAAATGTACAATTAATTGCTCGCTACGTCGGTGGCGGTTTTGGTAGCAAGCTTGGGATTTCTCCAGAATCGATAGCCGCCGCACTCGCCGCAAAGGACTTGGGTCGTCCCGTGTTAATCACTATGACACGTCCTCAAGTAATGGAGGCAACTATTAGACGCTCAAACACGCGTCAACGCATCGCAATTGGCTGTAGCGAAGACGGTATTATTGACACCATGATTCATGAGACGGTCTCTAGTAATTTGCCAGGAGAAGCCTTTTTTGAGCCAGCAGCGCTCTCTACGCATTATCTGTATCGCGGTGACAATCGCCGAGTCAATTACCAACAAGTAGACATGAACCAAGTATTGTCAGGCTCGATGCGTGCCCCCGGCGAAGCAGTCGGACAGATTGCCCTTGAGTGTGCGATGGATGAACTGGCAGAGCAACTCAACCTAGACCCTGTCGAGCTGCGCCGTCGTAATGAGCCTGAGCAAGATCCTAGTAAAGACATCCCGTTTTCCACGCGTAAGCTTATCGCTTGTATCGATCAAGCGGCTGAACAGTTTGGCTGGAATCAACGCAATGCTAAGCCTGCCAGTCGCTTAGAAGGTGATTGGTGGGTGGGTATGGGTATGGCAGCGGCAGCTCGCGGCAACAGCTTAGCGCCATCAGAAGCACGGGCGACCCTGCAAGTAGATAACTCAAAAGCGCTAGGCGTCAAAGCCGTGATTGAGACAGACATGACCGATATCGGTACAGGTTCTTATACCGTATTTACTCAAGTTGCTGCAGATTTATTAGGGCTACCAATAGATCATATTGAAATGAAACTTGGTGATACCAGTTTGCCACCTGCGGTTGGTTCAGGGGGGAGTATGGGCGCTGCCAGTTCAGGCAGTAGTATTTACCTTGCTTGTCAGCAGCTACGTGAGATGATCGCAGAAAAAGTCGGTCTATACCCTGACACCATTCAGCTGGATAACGGTCAAATTAAGCAGGTAGGTGAGCATGATGCTAATTTTGTAGAAACAGTGGTAGAAACCGTTATAGAAGCAGGAAAAGAAAAAGTAGCAGGTTTGAGCGATAACATCGTAGATAAAGTGGCTGATTTAAAAGATAAATTAGCTGAAATAACGGGAATCTCACTAACTGAATCGAAAGAATATGACTTTAGTAATTTCCAGACTCATTCATTAGCCGATATCGTCGCTCAATATGATGACCAAAAAGTCAGTGCCAAAGGTCAAATTGCACCGGGTAAAAATGCAAAAAGTCATCGCCAAGCGTCATTTGGTGCTAATTTTGCCGAGGTCGCTGTACACCGAGTGACTGGTGAAATACGCGTTAAACGTATGACTGGTGCCTTTGCAGCAGGGCGTATCCTCAATCACAAAACCGCGACCTCGCAGTGCTATGGCGGTATGATATTTGGTATTGGTTCTGCGTTGATGGAGCAGGTGATTCACGATAAGCGTGACGGTCGGCTATGTAATCATAATCTTGCAGAATACCATGTCCCAGTCAATGCGGATGTCCCTCAGCTTGATGTTATCTTGGTAGAAGAGGACGATCCGTATACCAATCCAATGCATATAAAAGGTATTGGGGAAACGGCGATTGCCGGTGCTGCCGCTGCTATTGCTAATGCCGTTTACAACGCCGTGGGTGTACGAGTTTATGACTTTCCTATTACCCTCGACAAATTACTTTATGAGCTACCAGAGTAGGTTTTTAGTCAAATAGATGGACAATATAAACCCGCTAATTGTAGTCGTTAGCGGGTTTTATAAACTGGTTTTATAAGTGGGCCATGATGGATATAGACCGTATATAGACATCAATGATAGCTAGGGTATGTCATCAATTATCACATGAATACATTTAGTGGTCTTAAAATGGCTAAATTTTGCTAAACATCGTCAGAAATTTTGTCAATATGTTCATATTAACAGCAATTTCTTCCTTGTTTATCTACAATTTTTCTCACTTTAAGCCTCACAATCTAACTGATGACATACCCTAGTATATAAGAGACATTATGAATCAAATTGCTGATATTCTTAAGCTGGCACGCGAGGCTCAGCAACAAAATGTTGACGCGGTATTAGCAACCGTCGTGCGTACCGAAGGGTCAGCCTATCGCCGCGCAGGCGCAATGATGCTCATCTGTGAAGATGGTCGTTCGGTCGGAATGATTAGCGGTGGCTGTTTGGAGCCACATATTATTAAACGTGCTTTTTGGCTCACGCGTCAAGGTGCAAACGTGCAAGTCTACCAAACGGGTGACGACATCGAATATGCTGAAAATGGTACAGCGCAAGCAAGCGTATCAGAAGAGGGTTTTGATTTTGATAGAGGCAGTGATAATAAGGGTACAGATAATAAATACGATGAACAAGATATTGATTTGGACGAGTTAAATTTTGGATTAGGCTGTAATGGGCGCGTACACGTGTTGTTTGAAAGGCTGGCAACGGCAATGCCTTTGTTAAATGTCATCAGTCAGGTTCGTCAGTCTCAGCAGCCGGTAACGGTAGCAACTTTAATCCGCTCTACAATCTATTTTAATACCCAAAATAATCCAAATTCTCAACTTCAAATTGGTGTGCGTCTTAACCTAGATAATTATATTAAGTCAGGAAAACTCACCGCTATAGACGCTAATAATTCAGATAAAGTGGTATCTAATGCTTCAAGCACACTTATCAATGCAGTTGAAAGTTTATCCGAATATAAACTTTTCCATAAAAATGCTGAGTACGTTATCGTAAAAGATGACAATGACAATGACAATGACAATGACGATTTAGCCACAGAATGGCTGATTCAGCGCCTACAACCACAGATACGTTTGCTGATTTGTGGTGCTGGCAATGATGTGATGCCGCTAGTTACGATGGCAAAGCTGCAAGATTGGCATGTGACAGTGGTAGACAGTCGAGCGCAATATGCCACGCAGCGGCGTTTTCCTCAGGCCAATAGAGTGATGGTACTGGCGTTAGATGATAGTGATACTTTACTAAAACTAAGTAAAAATGCTGCCGTTGCTTTGATGTCGCATAGTCTCAGCCAAGACCGTGCTCGCCTTGGCGTATTATTAGAGCATGCTAATCACTATAAATATCTTGGACAACTAGGACCGCGCTACCGTACCGAGCGCTTAATCGAAGAAATTAGTACAAGGCTTACAAATCCTGCCAGTTTAAACCTAGGTATCAATAAGCTGCATTATCCGATTGGCTATAAGCTGGGCGGAGATGGACCTGAAGCATTAGCACTGGGTATCATGGCACAAGTCAATGCGGTCGTGCATAATCAAAACCTATCAGCAGAAAACTCAGACACTCATCTGTCAAACACTAACTTTACAACGCTATTTTCTACACATATTGACTCTATAGAGACGACTGCTACAAGTGCTCGTGCATCGATAAGTTTATCATGAGCCGCGACGCATCTATTTTGGCATCTACGCAACTAAAGCCAATAAATCTATCAAATCCACCAAACCATGTGGTCATTATTTTGGCCAGTGGACTGAGCCTGCGTTTAGGTCAAGCAAAACAGTTACTGTGTAAAGATGGCGAACCCTTAATTTGCTTCATGACCAAACTCGCACTTTCTACAAAACCGCAAGCAATTATCATAGTCATTCCTGATAATCAACCATTAATAGCCAGTGCGATGAATGAATTGGCTTTTCAGTACTCTATGATTCAAATGGTCGTAAATTCTACGCCTGAAATAGGGATGGCGTATAGTTTGAATTTGGCTATTGAGGCAGTCACACAGTTGACAAGCTCATTAATCGAGCGTGTATTAATCATGGGTGTTGATCAAGTTTTACTCGATGAGCAGCATTTGGTAAAACTGCTGGCAGATAAGCGGTCTGTAGTGGCAAGTACTTATGGTAGCTGGCAGCATTTAAATAATAGGAGTTTAAATGAAACGTCTGCTGCCACTGCATTGAAGCAAAATATTATCGGACTACCTTTAACGATTGATTGTGATTTACTCAGAGAGTGGCAAGCATTGCTGGTAGGCGATAAAGGGCTGCGTTATTTAATTAGAGGTTTGCCGCCCAGTCAGATAAGTACCGTTGTTAATCATCAACTGAGCTATGATATCGATACTCCTGAGCAACTTGCTCATGCTAAGCAAAAAGGCTGGCTGGATAAATAGTATTAATAGTGTCAATCCATAAGTGATAAAAATGATAAATGTGATAGAAACAGAACGTCTTTACCTCAGGCAATGGCAAGCAAGTGACTTTGCTGTTTTTGCTGAAATAAATGCTGATCCTGAAGTAATGAAATATTTCCCCAAGTTATTAACGCCTAAAGTAAGTGACATCATCGCTAGTAAATGCCAGCAGCTTATCGCTAATCAAGGCTGGGGACTTTGGGCAGTATGTTTAAAAAATAGCACCAAAACATATGATGATTTTATCGGTTTTGTTGGCTTGAATGATACTCACGCAGATATGTCTTTTGCCCCGGCTGTCGAAATTGCATGGCGACTACATAAAGATTATTGGGGACAGGGCTATGCTACAGAGGCGGCGCGTGCGGCGCTGAATTTTGCTTTTACTGAGCTGTCGCTCGATGAGGTTGTGTCATTCACAGCGGTTATCAATAAGCGCTCGCAATTGGTTATGGAGCGCCTTGGCATGATGAATACCCGAGCCAACTTCTATCATCCAGCCCTTGACCCTAACCATCGGCTGGCTGAGCATGTACTTTATAACATGACGCGGCAACAGTGGAACAATCAGTTAGCAGGCTTGTGACCACAAATCAATGCCTACACTCTGATATTAACAGGACTACTCGAAGATATTACTACCGTTATACAACACAAGGTAAGGTTTGCGATAGAATTTATTTTCTATTAAATGTAAAATAAGGTCGTCTTATGAATCGTACACTGTGGTTAGTCATTGGCATCATTAGTATTCTTGGCGGTATCTTTGCATTTTTTAATCCTCTTAGCGCCACTTTGGCCGCTGAGCAGTTAGCAGGTTTTATCTTCCTTTTAGTGGGTGTTTTACAGTTTATTGCCTTGTTCCGAGCACATAGTACCACTGGAAAAGTGCTGGCGGCCATCGGCGGTGTACTTGGTGTATTGATTGGTATTGAATTATTACAAGATCCGTTGCAAGGCATATTGACCTTGACCATGGTAATTGCTATTTTATTTATGGCAACAGGTATAGTCAGAGTTGTTGTTGCTTTCGGTCTACGTCGGACAGTGGCTTTTATCCCAATATTACTCTCAGGGCTGCTCTCGATTATATTGGCTATCATGATATTTACCAGTTATCCGCAGTCAGCGACGTATATTCTTGGCATACTGTTAGCCGTCGAGTTGATATCTAACGGCATATCATTAATCATGTATTCACGTATACAATCAATTGTGGTGCGCAATATATAATTTTAGTTCTAGGGCGTGTTCTCAATTCAATTGATCATATCTAAACGGGCTAAAAATGGCTAAATTTTGCCAAACATCGTTAAATAGCTGGTTAATATCCCGATATTATCTGCGCTATTTTCCTCGTTTGACGGCAATTTAAATCATTTTTATCACCATTTTTGAAATGAGGACACGCCCTAGCAACAAACAAAAAAGACGCTATTTAAAGCGTCTTTTTTTTATTTCATAATTTATTTGAATATCACATCTTAATAATGCGTAAAGGCTAAGTGCAATTTGTAGTACTTTATCCTTGTATACAAATCGTATTAAATCGGCTATAGCAGAAGAGGAAAGAAAAAAAGATATTGAAGGTAAAGCAGATGTGAGAGATTGAAAGAAGTGCGCTTAGTTTGATATAAGCGCACTGGTCAGTACGGCAGCGTGTCATACTGATATTTAATGGTATATCAAGTGGTTTGGTTGAATTAGCTAAGAAATCTTAAGCCAGACGTTTTCAATGCCCATACCATCTCAACAAAGGCGCGGCTATTAGTCAAAGGCTCGCCATCGATGATGAGGGCGTAACCTGACCCATCAATCCATAAAAACACAAAGCTGGTCTCAGGAATCAATAAGTCAACTTGTTGAAAAAACGAGATGGCTTGGCTTTCGACCGCCCAGCCGCGTTGTTTTTGGCGGATCATAAAACCTGAAAAGTCAGCAGCTGCAACACTTAGCATGTCCGCTTCTTCTTGGCTGTAACCGATTCGTGCTAGGCAAAACCCTTCATCAGAGCCAATAGCGGCACGGCGTTTACCGGATAAGCTGGCAACCACATACGGTAAAAACTGGTCCAACGGCAGATTGGGTGCGGGTAACAACAAAGACAGCTTTTCAATCCAGCCGTGTTCTATAAAGCTCTGTAGCCATTCGTCAGAATAACGCTCAAGCCAATCAGCGGCGAGCAACGTCTCCCCATAGGACATTAAGTCTTGTAATGACAGCTGTTCATCAGTGGGCTCACTTTGTGAAAATGCCTCAAAAATACCGGCTGGAGTGAGGGTTAGATACGTTTTATCAGCATTTAAGTAAGAGGACATAGCGGCTACCATTGTGATGAAAGGGTTAAATCGGCGATAAATTAGGTCTTGATGGTCTGATCAAGATGCTGTTGACAGTTGTTCCAGCGCTCATCGAACTGCCAGTCGCTTTTACCCAAGCGAAACCATACTAACGAGAAGGCAAGTCGATCATTGCGAGCGATACAGTGAGCAAAGAATTCGTTTTCGATCTGCTCAATCGTGCCCCAATCCTTATCTTCACGCGCCTGCATGAGCTCAGCGGTGATGTCTTTGGATATTTCTTTGGCGTCATCGCTACTGATAAGCAATCGCTGTTTTTGCTCATTGAGAGATGGCGATATCAGGACACTCCAGCGAGTCGCCAGCATACTATTGCGTTGAATATATCGCTTCTTACTAATACAATCGCGAAACCCTTGCTGGACATGAGGGTACAAGCGATCTTTAATACGCGTAAACAGATTATTTACATCGTAAGGAATGTCATACCAACAGCCATAAAAAAAGTCTGCGACGGCACCTTGTAGCGGCTCTTTTTCGGTTAAAAGTAATGCGGCATTGATACGTTGTTCATGAAAATGACGGTTATTGGGTGCCAAAAATACTTTACGCGAATATAAACGAAATACTCGGCGCGCTTCCATCTCATTTTCTTTAATAAGGTCTAAATCAGACATAATAGTGTCCTTTACGTCATAGTGTCTATTATATGGCTAACAGCTTATGGCTAATATCGTATGGTCAAAATGATATAGCCACTATTGAGTGACAATAGCCTATGACTTCACTAAGGGAAATGGTGCAACGTGCCAATTAATAAGTAATAATTAATCAAGTAAAGTTTGCATCAAATCTATCATAAATTCAGCATCTTCTTCGTCCATGGCTTCAAACCCTTGATGCATGCCAAGTTCAGCCAATGCTTCTTTACCATCGTCATCATTATGCAAATTCAGAATCGCATTCATGAATATTTCTGTATCAGGAAAGTCATCTTTAATTAGTAATACATGACTGATATCTGCCAAATCACTTTCGATCAACACCGACAGCTGAGTTTTGGTCAGGCGTGAAAAGCTATGAAAAATCTCTGCCAAGAAAAAAGCCGCTTGAGCATCACCTTTGATGACTTTACGGGCAGCTGCCTGATAAGTTTCAGTGATATCCCAGTTGAGATCAGACTCTTCTATATCTACAGCTTCTAATAAGCGTAAACCAATCAGCTTAACATCACGGTTGTCTGCCATTGCTACGGTCGCACCCGCTTTAATGTCTTCTAAGCGCTTGATATCACTGTTTGCCGCAGCAGCAATGACCATCTCATCCGATTTGCCGATAGGGCGTGCAACAGCGCGATAGCCTTGTTCACGGATCAAAGTAGCTGCATCAAATGGGTTGGCATAGATAACTTGAATGTCACCTGCCTCAATGATTTGTTCTTGTTCAGCATGTGAGGTAGGTATGTTCAGATGCATATTTAGGTTGGCACGTTTTTGAATCAAAATATTAAACATGTGCCAGCCTGCAAAACGCTCAGGAGAAAAATCAGGGGCGATTAACATATTGTGTGTCGTCATGATTTAGCCTTCCTCATTTTGATTCATTTGGGCATACTGAGCCATAGCAGCTTCGATTTTGCTACGTGATGGCTTACGGCGTACCGAGGTATAACCCACTGTTTCGCCGCGACGAATGTTTGGCACAACGGTCGCATAGACCCAATAGTGACTACCATCTTTGCATAAATTCTTAACGTAGCCATGCCATTTTTGCCCAGCCGCTGCGGTATCCCACAAATCTTTATAAGCGGCTTTTGGCATATCAGGGTGGCGCAAAATAGATTGTGGCTGACCAATAAGTTCATCAACGCTGTAGCCACTGATTTCGACAAAAGCATCGTTGACGTGAGTCAGCACACCATCCAAATCGGTGCGCGATACAATCAGCTTGCCATCAGGATAAGGGCGTTCAATACCAGTATCATAGACAGTCCGCGATGTACCATCATAATAAGTCAGAGTAATCTGCTCAGCGGGCATATCAGGCTTATGTGCATCAGGGATTGGAGAACCCATCGTAATCTCCTTTATTTATCGTTATATTTATAATGATTAAAAAGCCAATCTGGTGTGGTAGTTGTCGATAACATCAGGTTGCCTTTCAGCTCAGTCGTTGTCCCAATATTTATCAGGCCATTATTCCATACAAATAATGTGTGCCATCTTAAATATTTTTTATGAGACAGTCACCTCATTTTGATTTAAAGTCATATTTATCAGTCGCGCTATGTGCTATATGACGTTAAATAATAAAAAATGTGTTATCGACAAAAATCCAAATTTACCAGTTAGATAAGTTTTGCAAGGGCTTCTGAGGCACGCTTGATATCTAAGAATATCAAACCAAGTTTTGCATTCGGTTTTGCCATAATAGTAAGTACCGCTTCATCTCCAGATGAGGTCATAATCACGTAGCCTTTTTCACCTTGAATCATAATACGATCGATACTACCACGTGCCAACTCACGACCTGCGCGGTCACCCAATGACAATAAAGCCGCTGACATAGCGCCAACACGGTCTTCATCAACGCCCGTTGGTAGTGCTGAGGCAATCATCAGACCATCGTTAGAAATAAGGGCAGATGCTTCAACATCGGCTGATGAGCTGTTTAGGTCTTCCAAAATTTGCTGGAATGAATCTGTACGCATATCGCTTTCTCTATGACGGGTTATTCAATTAATCAAATAACAGTTAGTAATGGTGGAGAATAAATGTTGACTAAGTCAGCTATTATAAACCCTTGCTGTTAATATTGATATACATCGGCTCAAGCAAAAAGCCAAGTTTTTGGGTTTTTATACCGTTTGGTGCTGATTATTGACCTTTCGTCTTTATTAAACGGTTATCAGTCTACAAATTTCCATTAATATTTGATTTGTTTACCGATTAGAAAAACGAAGGCTTTTTAGTAATGCAGGACTATTTTTAGCACAATCAATGAGATCTGTAAGCTCATCAGTCGGTATCTCAAGGTTCTATGAAAAGGTGCACTTTAGACTGTGCCAATAAAAATCGCTTATAACTTTTCATGATGGTGATATTTACTAGACTTATACGCCTCAAAAGTGATATATATTATGAGATAAAAAATGTTCTTGTCTCTGAATTTGGCATCTAGGCATAAATTCAGTCAGCTTTTTTAATCCCATTTGTCTCTACACAAGCCAGCGTGTCGGGGCAATTTCAGTTTTACACCAGTGTCTACAATCCTCTCGTTTGTTGTCATACGACGTGACATCGGTGTAAGTAAGCACGATCACCATTTTTACCCTAAGGAAAAGATATGAGTATCAGTCAGGCCATCGAAAAAGTCGAAGCGCGTTATGCACATCAACCTGAATTCGTTCAAGCGGTAAAAGAAGTTGCAATTACGATTGCGCCGTTATACGACGCCCACCCAGAATATGATACTTTTAAAATATTTGAGCGCCTCGTTGAGCCTGACCGCGTTATTGCTTTTCGTATTAACTGGGAAAATGACCAAGGTGAAGTTCAGGTTAACCGCGGCTGGCGTGTCCAGTTCAGCAATGCCTTAGGTCCTTATAAAGGTGGCGTGAGATTTCATCCGACTGTCAACCAATCTGTGTTGAAGTTTTTAGGCTTTGAGCAAATATTCAAAAACGCTTTGACTGGATTGCCAATGGGCGGCGGTAAAGGTGGCTCTGATTTTGATCCCAAAGGCAAAACAGACAGTGAAATCCGCCGTTTTTGCTATGCCTTTATGCGTGAACTACATCACTATGTGAATAAAGACATCGATGTACCCGCTGGTGACATTGGCGTGGGTGGGCGTGAAGTCAGCTATATGTTTGCGATGTATAAGAATTTAACGCACGAATATGGCGGTGTTTTGACCGGTAAAGGCGTTGGCTTCGGTGGCAGTTTGATGCGTACTGAGGCGACAGGTTATGGCGCGGTGTATTTCTTAGAAAACATGCTTACGGCGCAAAATGACGATATCAAAGGTAAGAGAGTATTGGTTTCAGGTGCTGGTAACGTCTCATTACATGCTGCTGAAAAAGCCCATATGCTGGGCGGCATCGTCGTCACTGTGTCAGACTCACAAGGGACTTTGTATGATGAAGCGGGTCTGAATCAAGAAAAAATTGATTGGCTCAAGGCGCAAAAAGCAAAAAGCAAACCGTTGGCTGAGTACGTCGATGTTTATGGTGGAGAGTGGTTTGCGAAGCAAAAGCCGTGGCAATTCAAAGGCGATATCGCGATTCCATCAGCGACGCAAAACGAAGTCAACGAAGAAGATGCCAAGCTCATGGTGGAAAATGGCATCACATACGTTGTCGAAGGTGCCAACATGCCATTGACTGCTGAAGCCATCGACTATATTCGTTTGCACCGTGTGCATTATGCCCCAGGTAAAGCCGCCAACGCGGGCGGTGTAGCAGTCTCTGCGCTTGAGATGTCACAAAACTCAGTCCGTCAGTATAAGAGCTTTGAGCAAATCGACTTGCGCCTCAAAAATATCATGCGAAATATCCATGACTGCGCAGCTGACGCCTCAGAACAGTATGGTCAAACAGATAATGGCTATATCAACTATATGGCTGGTGCAAATATCGTTGGCTTTAAACGAGTTGCTGATGCATTGGTCGCTTACGGTATTTTAAACTAAGCACTTTTATCATAGCCACCTACTAACGAATAACGCGTCTGTTTTAACGATAGGCGCGTTTTTTATGAATTAAACCTACCGTGAACAGTCAAAGTGGTTTTTATGAAGTGATACGATTGATCTATTGATAATATGTGTTTTTTAAAAGATAATAATTTTAGAACACTCAATAAGATTAATTTTGTGGAGACCGTTATGAGCAAGATTTTCAAGCCATTTTCGCTAACGACTTTGGGTACCCGTGCTGCAGTAGTAGTGGGTGCGGCTATGTTGACTACGACAATCTATGCATCTACACAGCAACCGCTAGCAAGTGAGGTGCAAGCCGCCAAAGCCAGCAGAATAAGCTTACAACAAGCAATAAATATTGCGGCGAAAAAGTTATCTGGTCTATTGATGAGCGCCAGCTTTGATCACGATGATGATAAAGCGCAAGGCGGTGTGTATGAGATGGAATTTGTAACCAGTAGCCGAAACTATGAAATCAAAGTCGACGCCATGAATGGTAGAGTGATTAGTACGGATGTGGAACGATTAGACAGTGATGATCTGGTAGATTATAAGGCGCTTAAACAAGCGAAGATTGATGTTAAACAAGCAATGAAAATTGCTGAAAAACAATCGGGCGGCCGTGTTATCGAGATTGAGTTTAAAAACGACCGAGATTATAGTGATCATGCGTCCTATTATGAAGCTGATATCCTTAAAGGTAATAGTATCGTTTGGCTAAATGTTGATGCCAATACTGGCAGTGTATTTAACAATAAGTTTAAGAAATAGCTAAGTAAGTTAGACATACAGATAGATAGATAGACAGGTATCGCTAATAGTCGTTTTTCTTGCTAATCAGTTTTTTGAAAATGGGATAGCAAAGCCGCGCATTTATTATTAAAAAGGCCCCAATCATTCAATGACTGGGGCTTTTTTAATGTGAGTATTTAGATAAGTTCGCTATACCGTCTCACGCCACTTGCCTTGAATCATAATGCCGTTAATAGGGTTTAGTCCCATCTGATAAGCCAAATCCGCAGGGCGGGCGATATCCCATAAGACCAAATCTGCATCACAGCCAACTTCTATTTTACCTTTATTAGATAGCCCCAGCGCTTGTGCTGCATAAACGGTTGAGCCTGCCAAAACTTCTTCAGTCGTTAAGTAAAATAGCGTACAGCCCATGTTCATCGCAAGCAATAATGAGGTAAGCGGTGAGGTGCCAGGATTGCAGTCAGTTGAAATAGCGATAGGTACTTGGTGCCTGCGTAATGCCTCAATGGGTGGCAATTTGGTATCCCGCAGGGTATAAAATGCACCGGGCAATAGAACTGCAACGGTATCACTGGCCGCCATTTTTTTGATGTCGTCTTCTGACAAGTGTTCTAGATGGTCGCTTGATAGCCCTTTATATTCGGCAACCAATGCACTTCCGCCTATGTCAGATAATTGCTCAGAGTGCAGTTTAACTGGAATGTTTAATGAGCGCGCGACTTCAAAAACGCGTCTGATTTGCTCAGTGCTAAAGGCAATATTTTCACAAAAGCCGTCGACCGCATCGACTAAACCTTCTGAATGTAGTATCGGTAGCCACTCGCAGACTTGCTCGATATAGTCATCCGAGCGATCTTGCATGTGAGACTTGTATTCAGGTGGTAGGGCATGCGCCGCTAGATAAGTGGTACTCACATGAATGTCATGTTTCTCTCCCAGTTGGCGGGCAACCGTGAGCATTTTGCGTTCCGTGTCTAAATCCAAGCCGTAGCCCGATTTGATTTCGATACTAGTGACGCCTTCTTTCATGAGTGCTAGTAGACGCTTTTCACTTTGTGCAAATAGCGATTCAATATTGGCAGCGCGGGTGGCAGTGACGGTTGAGACAATGCCGCCACCTTGTGCCGCAATGTCTTGATAACTAGCGCCTTGCAAACGTGCCTCAAACTCGTTACTGCGATTGCCACCATAGACGATATGAGTGTGACAGTCGATAAGTCCAGGAGTTATCCATTTACCATCTACGTCTGTGATTTGGTGGTCTTGATAGTGAGTCAGATGAGCAGTGATTTGATTATGCTCACCAATCCAAGCAATGCTGCCATTTTTAATACCGATAGCAGCATTGTTTAATTGACCATATGGGATGCTATTTGTATGTTCATCTGTATACATGCCAAAACCATACTGCGCCGAAAAAGTCGCAAGATTGGCATTGATAATGATGTGGTCAAACGATGTTAGGATGTCTTTATCATCTGTAGTATTGATAGATTTTTCGAGTATCTGTGCGCTAGAGTTGTTCATAATAAGCTCCTGCTTAATACTATAGTCAGGTGAATATATAAAATTCATCTTTAAAGTTTTATTCATAAGTCTTTATTTGTAGAGTCAGTAAATGCTGCTCTATAATAGTCGCTAATAGTCTTGCCGCAACTTTGCAGCTACGTGCATCAATATCAAAGGTGGGATTAATCTCGGCAATGTCGGCCATTTTTACTTTACCAGTAGCCATGATGGTCTTTACCATGCGCTCAACAAACCCAATCCCAATACCGTAAGCCGCTGGGGCACTCACACCGGGCACAACACTGGCAGGCAAGCAGTCCATATCGATGGTCAGATAAACCACATCGACCTGATTAATAAAGCTGATAACCTGATCGGCAAGTGTCTGCCAAGGCTGATAGTGACAGTCTTCATCACTGATGATATGCACGCCCAATTGCTCGGCGCGATCAAACAGCGCAGCCGTGTTAGAGAACCGACTGACGCCAATACAACAATAATGGAAAGACTGATTATGTGCATCAAGATGCTCGGCAATTTGACGAAACGGTGTACCAGAGGTCGCCACATCCGACTGACGAATATCAAGATGCGCATCAAAATTAATGATGCCGATGGTCGGTGCGGTACTAATATTGGTAATAATATTGGTATCGGTACTGGTATCACTTGTATTTTCTAATGCCTGCCATAGTCCCAAAAAACTACCATAGGCGATGGCATGACCACCACCAAGACCAATGGGCAAGCCGCCTTGTTTGACGATAGCGCTCACCTTATCCGCATATTCGAGCTGAGCTTGCTCAAGAGTGTGCGCGGCAAAGTCATCATCGTCGTGACAATAGATATCGCCTGCATCACCCAACAATGTCGCCAGTTGATTATCATAGCGTGTTTGCAATGGCGCAATGACCGGCAGTGTCGCAAACGCTCGGCGAATCAGCGGCGGGGCAGCTCGTGCACCCACGCGGCCTTGATTGCGCCTAACCCCTTGATCACATGCAAAGCCAATTAGCCCAATATTTTGATCCTCGTAAGGCTTTGCGAGCTGATACCAGTAGCGGGCACGCGCCGTCTCAAATGGCTCTGCACGGCCTGTCCATAGTGTCATGTCAGCCGCTGTATGACTCACGGTTGTGCTAATTATCGTTATGGCCATTGCTCATTCCTTTCAATTATCTAACGCTTATTTAGGCTCATACCAGTCGCTACGTAATGACTGCCAGTGCTCAGCAAGCGTACCGTCTAATACCAACTGCTTGGCCGCTTCAATATCAGGCGCTAGGTAGCGATCTTTGTCATAGAAAGTCACCTTCTCACGCAGTTTCTGGTGTGCCACTGTTAAAGGCTCTGAAGTCTCTAATCCGCGATGAAAATCAATCCCTTGACCGGCAGCCAATAGCTCAATACCGATAATGGTGGCAGTATTCTGTACCATCTCGTATAGGCGGCGTGCGCAATAGGTCGCCATTGACACATGATCTTCTTGGTTGGCTGAGGTTGGGATACTGTCAACGCTACCCGGATGAGCGATAGATTTGTTTTCTGACGCCAGCGCGGCTGCGGTCACATGAGCAATCATAAAGCCTGAGTTCACCCCAGCATTGTCGACCAAGAACGGCGGCAGACCACCTGATAGCGTCGCATCGATTAGCAAAGCGACACGGCGCTCAGACATAGAGCCAATCTCGGCGATTGCCAAGGCCAGAATATCAGCGGCAAAAGCGACTGGCTCAGCATGGAAGTTACCACCTGAAATAGCGACTGGGCCATCTTCGTTATTGAAAATTAGCGGATTATCGGTTACGGCATTAGATTCAATCAATAGCGTTTTACCTGCTTGGTTGATGATATCAAGACAGGCACCCATGACTTGCGGCTGGCAGCGTAGGCAGTAAGGGTCTTGCACTCGGTCATCCTGCTCGCCGTCATGTGAGGCGCGAATGGCACTGCCTTTGATCAATTGACGGTGTGCTTTGGCGATTTCGATCTGACCGTGATGACCACGCACATCATGAATACGGGCATCAAATGGTGAGTCCGAGCCTTTTGCCGCATCAATCGATAGTGAGCCAACGATAGTCGCGGTTTCAAGCAAATCACGCGCTAAGAAATAACCACGTAATGCTAGCGCAGTTGATACCTGCGTACCGTTGATAAGCGCGAGGCCTTCTTTGGCTGCTAGGGTGATGGGCTCAAGTCCATGCTGGGCTAGCGCGTCTGCTGCGGGCACTTTTTTACCGTCAACAAACACATCGCCTTCACCCATCATTGCAAGCGTCATGTGTGATAAAGGCGCTAAATCACCAGAAGCACCAACTGAGCCTTTAGCCGGAATGTTTGGCGTGATTTGATTATTGATTAAGGCAAGTAAGCTGTCCACTACCTCGCGGCGTACGCCTGATACACCTTGTGCTAGGCTGGCCACTTTCATCACCATAATCAGTCGCACTACGCCGTCTGGTAACGGTTCACCAGTGCCTACTGAGTGAGAAACAATCAGGTTACGTTGAAGTAGCTCAAGCTGATCATCACTGATACGGGTCTTTGCTAACAGGCCAAAACCAGTATTGATTCCATAAGCGCTTTTGTCTCTGGCAATAATCGTACGCACATCTTCGTGTGAGGCATCGATAGCTTTATAAGCACTCTCAGGTAATGTCAATATGACAGGTTGCTCATAGATATCACGTAGCATCTTAAAGCTAAGCTGGCGAGGGTGTAGCGTTAATTTTTTGATGTCGTTCATAGGGGTAATCCTAGTATTGTAAGCCATATAGTCATTCCACTATAAAAGTATTACAGCGTTAACCTCGCTTGAAGTATTTAATATACATTTACACGCGGTTGCCTTGTACTACTTTTAAATTAAATCGACTATATGGGTTATATTATTTTTGATTCATGTCTTTGTTGAAATGACGTTTTTTAAATGTTTTTAGTTAACGTAATACTTGTTATTAAATTTGTTTTTTTAGCCAATCCAGTTGAAGTACATGGCTAGATGTCCGAATGCCGCAGCCAATAAAATACTGAGTACCACGCGCTCGAACCAGATAATGACCATTTTGCCGACAGATAATGGTATTTCAGTGGCAAGCACACAAGGAATCATGGCAGAGAAAAACAACACGCTGCTAATAGAGATGACCCCTGCAACATAGCGAGTCAGTATATCAGCCTCACTGAGGAGCAGTGCTGGCAAGAACATTTCAGCCAATCCCGCTGACATACCTTTGGCGGCAACCAGAGGCTCTGGTAAGCCGCTAAGCCATGTAAATGGATAAAGAAGCAAGCCTAAAGCATCGAATACAGGCGTATACTTTGCTAATATCAATCCTGTCAAGCCAACCGCGATGATAGAAGGCACAATCGCCGCTGCCATCGTCAGCCCATCGCGAAAGTTAGACCATAAGATTTGTTTTAGGTCAGTGGCACGGCGCGAAGTGGACAAACCCAAATCAAATGCTGCCGCCAAACGTGTACCACTTTTATGGTCTAAAGCGGGACGTTCAACGCTATCATCAACAAGGCTAATGGGTGGAATACGAGCAGTAATCGCAGTGACGATAAAGGTAATCACTAGCGTAGACCAAAAAAACAGGTTCCAAAACTCCATCAGACCAAGCGTTTTGGCAACAATGACCATAAATGCCGCTGATACGGTCGAAAATCCAGTCGCAATAATAATGGCTTCACGCGCTGAATATTGCTTTTGCAAATACACGCGATTAGTAATGAGCAGCCCGATAGAGTAGCTACCAACAAAGGATGCGACCGCATCAATCGCTGATGAACCTGGGGTTTTCCAGATAGGTTTCATGATCGGCTGCATGAGCACACCGACCATCTCGAGCAAACCAAAACCCACCAAAAATGCTAAAATTAATGCCCCAAGCGGTACAATCATACCGACTGGTAATGCCAGTTTTTCAAACAAAAACGGCAGCATGTCCTTTTCCATCATAAAGGAAGGCGCTACGTCAGCTACATACATTACTGCCAGTATCAGACCAATGATTTTAAAAGCAGTCATAATCATATGGGTGATATTTTTACGCCATGAGCCGTCTATAAATGGCTTGCTTACCCCAAAGATCATCAATAAAAACAATAACGTCACAGACAATGTATGCTGCTGATTGACCAGATAAGTTGCCCCATGATCGAACAAAATCGTGCTTCTCTCACCAATGGTAAATGGCACAAAAAACATGACCAAACCGATAGCACTAAAGACTATCAATTGCATTAACGCTATAGGTTTAGACAGTAGTGCTTCAGTTGGTGTTGCTGCTGCATCCTTGAGATTTAGTGTAGTATTTTGCTCAATCACATTATCCTCCTTGATAAAATGTCGATGATATCCTTATGTCAAATAACCACTTATAAGGATAAAGGGTATGCTACTTAATCATCGGCAAATTTAGACCATAGTCTTTGGCTGTTTTGATCGCCAGCTCATAGCCTGCATCGGCATGACGCATGACGCCTGAGCCGCAATCGTTGACTAGGACTCGTGCCAAGCGTTTGGCTGCAGCATCAGTACCGTCTGCGACGATGACCATACCTGAGTGCTGCGAGTAGCCCATGCCAACGCCGCCGCCATGATGCAGCGATACCCAAGTTGCGCCGCCTGCGACGTTGAGCATACCATTCAATAATGCCCAATCAGATACCGCATCTGAGCCATCTTTCATGCTTTCAGTTTCGCGGTTTGGACTGGCAACAGAGCCTGTGTCCAAGTGGTCGCGGCCGATGACGATAGGGCCTTTTAGCTCGCCGTTTTTGACCATTTCATTAAAAGCAAGACCTGCTTTGTCACGCTCACCCAATCCTAACCAGCAGATACGGGCAGGCAAACCTTGGAATTGAATACGCTCTTTTGCCATATCTAACCAGCGATGGATATGGGTGTTTTCAGGGAACAGCTCTTTAATTTTTTGATCGGTTTTGTAGATATCTTCTGGATCGCCTGACAGCGCCACCCAGCGGAAGGGGCCTTTGCCTTGGCAAAACAGCGGACGAATATAAGCGGGGACAAAACCTGGGAAATTAAAAGCGTCTTTAACGCCTTCATCAAAAGCCACCTGACGAATGTTATTGCCATAATCGGTCGTTGGAATGTCCATCGCTTGTAGATCTAGCATCGCCTGTACGTGTACGGCACAAGACTGAGCGGCTGCTTTGGTGAGTGCTGCATGTTGCTCTGAATCTTCTTGGGCAGCTTTCCATGCTTCGACTGTCCAGCCACTTGGTAGATAGCCATTGATCAAGTCATGCGCTGAGGTTTGATCGGTCACTAGATCAGGCTTCATGCTGCCAGCGCCACCTGCTTTGGCTCGCTTGACCATCTCAGGTAAGATATCTGCTGCATTACCAAGTAGGGCGATAGAGACCGCTTCACCTGCGTCGGTATGCTGTTTGATGAGCTCGTAAGCATGGTCTAAGTCATTGGCTTGCTTGTCGACATAACCTGTACGTAAGCGGAAATCGATACTAGACTGTTGACACTCGATGTTTAATGAAGTGGCACCTGCAAAAGTCGCGGCTAATGGCTGTGCGCCGCCCATACCGCCAAGACCCGCGGTCAAAATCCAACGTCCTGCCCAGCTACCGTCATAATGCTGACGACCTGCTTCTACAAAGGTCTCATATGTACCTTGCACGATGCCTTGCGTGCCAATATAGATCCAGCTACCAGCTGTCATTTGACCATACATCATCAAGTCTTTGCGATCGAGCTCGTTAAAGTGCTCCCACGTGGCCCAGCGTGGTACAAGGTTAGAGTTTGCAATCAATACACGCGGGGCATTTTCGTGCGTTTGAAACACGCCAACTGGCTTGCCTGATTGCACGAGCAACGTCTCATCGTCTTCCAATTCTTTTAACGACGCTAGGATTTGATCATAGCTTTCCCAATTGCGGGCTGCGCGTCCGATACCACCGTAGACCACGAGGCTTTTTGGGTTCTCAGCCACATCAGGATGCAAATTGTTTTGCAGCATGCGATAAGGTGCTTCGGTCAGCCAGCTTTTGCAATGTAGGTCGCTGCCAGTGGGCGCGGCGATTTCGCGGCTCTCATCACGGCGAGTCAGCTTAGTCTCTTTATTGGTTCCATGGTCAGTAGTCATTATCATATCCTTGTGATATCTGTTAAGACGATAAAGTAATCAAAGTAAGTGTTTTACCGTCAGTCTATAAATTCAGCGAAACATCGATTAGATTACACAGATTTTTTAGCACTGTCGTAAAGTTGTATATACAAATTATCAAAGATACTTTTTTCATGCAAGCAATTTTTTATAAATGACTCAATTATTTTTGTGAGGGTTTTGGTAGATAGATAAATGTCACAGTGTTTTGACAAGGTTCATGACGTTATCTCGTGATATTATGGCGCTATTATTATTGGTGAAACTAACGGTTAAACACGGACATGACAAAGACGATTCCGGCATATCAGCGCATAAAAAACGCCATATTAGACAATATTCACTCGGGTAAATGGCAAGCGGGCAATGCAATTTCTACAGAAATGGCGTTGGCAAAAGAATTTGGCGTATCGCGTATGACGGTCAATCGCGCCCTAAAAGAGCTGAGCGAAGAGCGAGTGCTAGAGCGCCGGCAAGGGTCGGGGACGTTTGTCGCCCAACAGCAGTTCAATCATACCTTTGTAGAAGTGCGCAATATCGCGCAGGATTTAAAATCTGCCAATCGTGATTATCAGGCGCAAGTGGTGAGTAAACGCATACTTACGGCTGCGATGTTGGATGATGAATTACGGCGTAAATTTGATATTAATAAAGTAGCTGTGTCTTCTAATACAAACGCTGATACAACCGTAATGGATGACAGTACTGGCGCAGATAGTAGTAGCGACGTTGATGTTTTATACGAGGTAAAAATCATTCACTTTGCGGATGGTCAGCCCATACAGTTCGAAGAGCGCTGGGTGGATGCGCAAAAGGTGCCAGAATTTATTGAGCAGGATTTTAGTGTGGTCAATACCAGTGATTATCTCATTGCCAAAAGTCCACTAGAGCGCGGTCGCTATACCATTCGTGCACTGGCGGCACCAGATGAGATAGCTGTGCTACTGCAAATCGCACCGCAATCGCCGACATTGGTATTGCGCCGTCAGACGTATTCAGCAGGTCGAGTATTGACCTTTGTGAAGATGTGGCATGCAGGCGATCGTTATCAATTCTCTGGTGAATTATAATAGTCTTACGCATGCTCACTGTTTTTGTACGTTTATTCTTTCTGAAGTGCGCTAGTATATGAATAAATGGCTACTTAATTGGCAATAATAACGTTAATATCTGCCTAAAAATAGTCTTACGCATGCTCACTGTTTTTGTACGTTTATTCTTTCTGAAGTGCGCT
>NZ_JADQAH010000002.1:126747-162514 GCF_022129225.1 Psychrobacter sp. Ps7
ATATGAATAAATGGCTACTTAATTGGCAATAATAACGTTAATATCTGCCTAAAAAATGTCCAAAAATTCAAAGATAATATAGAAACAGTATTGAAAAATATGCTGAGCATCCTCAAATCGAGCAGCCAAAGCTAAATAATGCGGCGCAAATACTTTATTATAGTATTTGCCTGTGCTGGTCTTATCCTTATTTGTTGCTATGGTTTTATTGGCACGATACCTTTTTGCATTATTCATTCACTCTTATAAGGACGTCTTATGAAACGTCGTACTCTTTTAGCACTTGCCGCCAGTACTATGCTACTTGCCGCTTGTGGTCAGTCTACTACCAATGAAGCAGAAACCAATGCGACAGACAGTGCCGCGACGGGTGGCTCTGATTTGCTGCAACGTATCAATAATGGTGGCACCATCAACGTCGGTACAGAGGGTACTTATCCGCCATTCACTTATCATGATGAGAGTGGCAAGCTAACTGGCTATGATGTCGAAGTGACACGTGCGGTTGCGGATAAACTAGGCGTAGACGTCGAATTTAAAGAGACCCAGTGGGATGCTATGTTGGCAGGTCTTGACTCAAAACGCTTCGATATGGTGGCCAATCAAGTAAGCTTGACCACGCCTGAGCGTTTGGCTAAGTATGACAAAGCCATGCCATATAGCTGGTCGGGCGCGGTTGTACTAGCACCGACTGATGACAATCGTTATAGCTCGTGGGAAGGTTTAAAAGGTCTGCGTACTGCGCAATCACTAAGCAGCAACTATGGCGAGCTTGCAGAACGCTACGGCGCAGAAATCGTCCCTGTCGATGGTATGGCGCAAGCGATTCAACTGGTTAAGCAAGACCGTGCTGACTTCACGATGAATGACAATCTGGCAGTATTGGATTATCTCAAAAAATTCCCAGATGCAGCACTTGAGATCAAACTGACAGCGCCTGCGAGTGAGCAGACTGGTTCAGGTTTAGTACTCATCAAAGGGGATGACGCTGTGGTGGCAAAATTGAATGAAGCAATGGCCGCATTAGCAGCCGATGGGACGCTGACCAAGCTTAGCGAAGAGTTCTTTGGTGCTGATATAAGTCAACAAAAATAATGCTAGCGTCTATCACGTCAATGCTAGCTGAGTTACTGGCACTACTACCATTTATGGATCCTGCGCGGGCGCAAATTGTCATCAATTCATTTTGGCCAATGCTTAAAGGCGGTATTTATTATTCGATACCGCTGGCGTTGATCTCATTTGCGATTGGTATGGCTATTGCGCTGATAGTGGCGCTGATTCGTATCGTACCGCGTGCTGGCTGGTTCCATGAAATCATATACAGACTTGCCCGTATTTATGTGTCCGCCATTCGCGGGACACCGATGCTGGTTCAGCTATTTATTATTTTCTACGGCTTGCCAAGTATTGGAGTAAAGCTTGATCCTTTTCCCTCAGCGATTATTGCCTTTTCGCTCAATATTGGCGCTTATGCATCGGAGACGGTGCGTGCCTCTATTTTGTCCATTCCAAAAGGGCAGTGGGAAGCAGGCTCCACCGTAGGCTTGACGTATCTACAGACCTTTCGTCATGTCATTTTGCCGCAAGCACTTCGGGTGTCAGTACCCCCGTTATCCAATACCTTTATTAGTCTAGTAAAAGACACCTCTTTGGCGTCATTGGTATTGGTGACTGAGCTATTTAAACAGGCGCAAATCATCACGGCACGTAACTATGAATTTATGTTGGTCTACACCGAAGCGGCGATTATTTATTGGGGTATTTGTCTGTTCTTAACCTTTATTCAAGGTAAGCTTGAAACCAGACTCGATCGCTACGTGGCGAAATAAACCCTTGATAATGGGGGCAGTATAGGATGGTAATACCGCGTTGATAAGCGTGTGCTATTAGCAAACAGATATCAGTACAACAGGAAGCTTTATGATTCAAGTCACTAATGTTCACAAAGCTTTTGGTGGCAATCAAGTGCTTAAAGGCATCGACTTGACCATCGAAAAAGGCAAGGTAGTGGTGATATTAGGACCGTCAGGGTCTGGTAAAACCACTTTTTTACGTTGTTTGAATGCGCTGGAAATTCCTGATCAAGGCATCATTGCTTTTGATGATGGTAGTTTAACGGTTGATTTTGCTACCAAGCCCAAGAAGAAAACGTTGCTGGCGTTGCAGCGTAAATCAGGCATGGTATTTCAATCTTATAACTTGTTTCCACACAAGACCGCGATTGAGAATTTAATGCTTGGGCCGACGGTAGTGCAAGGGCAAACTAAGGCGCAAGCCCGCGAACAGGCACTGGCATTACTTGATAAAGTAGGCTTATCGGATAAGGCAGATCTGTATCCGTTTCAGCTATCTGGTGGTCAGCAGCAGCGTATCGGCATTGCTCGTGCACTGGCTATCGAGCCGTCATTATTATTATTTGATGAGCCAACGTCTGCGCTCGATCCTGAATTGGTACAAGATGTGCTGGGCACGATGAAGCAACTGGCATCTGAAGGCTGGACGATGGTCGTTGTGACTCATGAGATTAAATTTGCTCGTGATGTGGCAGATCATGTGGTGTTAATTGAGGATGGTCATGTGGTCGAAGAAGGTAGCGCTAAGCAGATGTTCGAAGTATCTACTCATCCACGTACGCAGGCCTTTTTGCAGCGTATTGAACAGTAATATCATCAAGACAGTCCAAGTTATTTAGCAACTGTCTATGGCATAAATACTTATCTCTTAAGCAAAGTGTCAAGCACAATAAAGCCCGGACTATATCGATATAGTTGGGGCTTTTTTCGTCTAATAGCAATGGTACTAAGGCTATTCAAACTTCTTAAAAAGTACAGACTAAATTCTTTGTCGTCTTTTTAGCCAGCGTGGTACGCGAGTGGCAGTGCCGTTTAATATGGCATTAAATAAAGCTGCCAGTAAGATTAATACCACGCCCACATATTGAATCCAAGATAAGGATTGATGCAGTAATAGTATGGCAAGGGCAATGGCAGTCAATGGCTCAAAAATCGTAAATACTGATGCACGAGTGGCAGGTAATTTCTCTAATGCTTTCATATAAAGGGCAAAGGGCACGACGGTTCCAATCAAAGACAACCCTAAGGCATAGCCCCAAGTATGTAAAGGTAAGTTCAATAACTGCCCATAGGTTTGATAGGTTTCAGGTAATAATAACAGTACACCAGCACTGATGATAATAGAGGTAAAAAACACCAAAGGCGCAGGGTGTGCATCGTGCATCGCGCGCTTGCCCAGTACCCCGTATAAGGAATAACAGACGCCTGCTAGCAGTCCTAATAGGATGCCCCAGTTGACTTGCGCCTCATCACCCAGCATCGTCAATCCAACACCAAATACCGCCATGAGCGCCAGTAATGCCGACTGGCGAGTGATAGATTCATCAAGCAAGAATGCCGAAAACAATAAGCTAAATACAGGCGCAGTATAAAGCAAGGCAACCGCAGGGCCAGCACCGACATAGATCACAGCAAAAAAGTAGCATACCGACATACCAAGTACGCCAATCAAAGACTGCAATGCCAGTCCAAGCCACTGCTTTCGACGAAGCTTGATAAGATGCAGCCATAGTTTTGGCAGCATGACAAGAATAAGAAAAGCCGCGGTCACGATACGTAAGATCGTAATCTGCCAGCCACTAAAGCCGATTTGATTGAGGTAGGTCGAAAATATCCCCAAGGTACCCCAGCAGACAGCGGCTGTGATAATTTGAATGGTGCCTATCCATGACTGCCGTGCTGACATTACGCCCTCGGTATTTGCCATATCACTCTCTATTTTATTTTCTAGAAAATCCAAATAATAAGCTATGTCAGTTTTTTAGCTAAGGGTGTTTTTTTGACTCGTCACTCATCACTCATTACTGTGCTGAAATAACAAAAGACAACCCGAGTAAGGGCTGTCTTTTGTTTATTTTTTCAATCTATCATTAAAGCGTTAATTAAGTTCGAACACAAGTCAGTTAGACATAAAATTCAATTTATTTGAGTTAGAGGTACGCTTGTTTTTAGATTATGTCTTTAGATTATGTCTTTAGCTTATCACCCTTTGGTGTCATATCCCCCAAATTTAAGCATCAAGATTTACACTTGTAGTAAAAAATTCGTCAGCAAGCGTTTGGCACCTTCCGTCGCAAATGACTCTGGGTGAAACTGCACACCTTGAATGGGATAGTCTTTATGCTGTAATCCCATAATCTCCTCACCTGCTAGCGCAGATTCGGTTAGGCTGAACTCAGCATGAGCATTATTGGCGACGACAGCTGTGACAGCCAAGCAATCTGGGAAGGTGTCTGCTTTTACCATCAATGAGTGGTAGCGCATGATTTCAATCTCTTGTGGCAAGCCTTGATAGACACCCGCGCCATCATGGCGAATGGAGGATACCTTGCCATGCATTGGCACGCTCGCCCGTACCACATCGCCGCCGAACACATGCGCGATACCTTGTAAGCCCAAGCAAACACCCAATAACGGCGTCGTCTTACCCATCACTTCGATCACTTCGGCACAAATACCGAAGTAGGAAGGATCATCGGGTGCGCCAGGGCCCGGTGAGATGATAATGCGGTCAAGATTCATGGCCTGTACATCTGCTAACGTTATCTCATTATTGCGTTTAACAATGACGTTCGCGGCTTTATCGCCGTCCATCGTCTGCAAAATCTCACCGATATATTGGTAAAGATTAAAGGTAAAGGAGTCGTAGTTATCTATAATTAAAACATTCATGGGTTATCCACTCTTTGGCAAAATATAAGCAATTTACGGGTTCATAAAACTGTCTAAGACTACTTTCATGGCAGACAATTTACGCTGAATTTCTAGATATTCATCAGCAGGATTGGAGTCATAGACATTGCCGCCACAGGTTTGCGCATAGGCAGACTCGCCGTTGATGAATAGGCTGCGAATAGGAATGGCAAAGATACAGTCACCATTAAAGTTAAACGATCCAAGCGCACCGCCATAAGCACCTCGACCATCGGGTTCGAGCTCATTAATAACTTTAATCGCTTCAACTTTCGGTGCGCCTGACAACGTCCCAGCGGGGAAGTTGCTGGCAAGGGCGCTAAACATATCTTCATTAGGGTGTAAGATTCCGACGATTTCAGACGAGATATGTTGCACGTGAGAGAAGCGTTTGATATCCATGAGACTACGTACTTTGACAGTGCCAAATTGTGCCACACGGCCAATGTCATTGCGATGCAAATCGACCAACATATTGTGCTCGGCAATCTCTTTGGCATCGTTTAGCAATGCACGGGCAAGCTGTCGGTCTTCGATGACATCGACACCGCGCTTGGCAGTACCTGCCAGTGGATAGGTTTCCATCTCACCTTGACGCAAGCGAAATAGCAGCTCTGGTGAGGCACCAATGATGCATTGCTGGGCAAATTTCATAAAATACATGTGCGGCGACGGATTGACCGACCGCAATTTTTCATAAATGGGCATTCTATCGCCGGCAATACGGTATTTGGATTTAAAACCTACCTCACACTGAAAGATACGCCCTGAGATGATGTCTTCTTTGACTTGCATGACGGCTTTAGCGTGCTCTTCTGGACTCATGCCGTCACCCAAAAACTCAACTGTAGGCGGCTCATAGCTTGGAATTTGCTCATCAAGTAGCGCTTTGATTTGCTCGATGCGGTTTTCTTGCTGCGCAGTTGGATAGTAAAAGTAGAAAATCTCACCGGTCATCTTATCGAGCGTCAAACCATCCAAATATACGCCAAATTTAAACGGTTCAAAGTCATCGCTCGCTTTAGCATTGAGACTGGGTTCAAAGAAATTGACACTGTCGTAACCCAAATAACCGACAAGACCACCGCTTTGGTCGCGAGCAATGACGTGCTGCGGCGTAATTTTGCGCAGTAGCTCGTAAGGATTATCCGTTTGATAACGGCTAGTTTCAGCGGTTTTATTATCAGTAATCGCGAGGGTTGTACGATCGATGGCAGCAATGGTCATCACTGGATCAAAACCAATCGCATGATGACGCGCCATATGTCCATCTTCGCCCAATGATTCGAGCAAATAACAGGTCTCAAAAGCGCGCTCAATACGTTTGAACAACGCAAAGAAATCAATATCCTGAGTGAGTTTAATGCGCTGTGGTTTACTAGGAATGTCAATAGCAGCAGGTTGGTTAGGTTTTGAGTTAGGAGAGGTCATAACAATATCCAAATTGGTTCAATGATTGATCAAATAAAAAGTAAGACAAATTAAAACTCTAGTTTCTGATTAATTAGGCGGCCTTTTCAGCTGTGTCTTTTATGAATGTTTTCTATGAGTCATGTCTATGAGTCATTAGTAAGGCACTCACATCGTGAACTTGCATGGCTTTGGCGCCGCGCGAGACGGTAGCGATACCGACACCTAGCTGCTCAGATATCTCGCGCTGGGTGACACCGCGCTCAAGCAAGTCAAAAATGCGGATACGATTGGCGATTTCCTGCTGCTCTTTTTCCGTCAATAGCGCACTGAATAGCAGGTCGATAGCGGTGCTGTCATGACAACTGGCTAAATGGCTTAATAAGCTTTGATAAGGGTCTGTGCTCATAACATTCATCTTCATGGAAAAGAAAAGGGAAGCTTACTTCGTTTCAGTATTCTAGTACGATAGTACATAAAAGGCAAGTAGCCTATGTAGATGTTTTGCTACTGCTGTTAAATGGGCACTGTGTTTTGGAAGATGATTATTTATATAGGATGGATCCCAAATTTATAAACATAAAGCCAGCTAATCTTTATTAACTGGCTTTATATTTATAAATGGTTAACAGCTCGTTTACAGACCCTAATTAAACGGAAGAGTGCTCACTGGCAAGTTCAATTTGCACCTGCCAATCCTCTATATCTAGCTCATAACAGTTTTTGCCTTCGCCATTGATACGATCTATCACCAAAAAATCAGAGTCACAACCGAGGGCAAGTAGCGGATGATGCCAGACATTGGCATCGTATTGCACACCTTGATGAGATTGGACATAAAACACGGTCAAATCATCCGCAGACTGTGGCGGCGCACCAGCAGGCGCAACGATGACGATATAATCCTGACCATTCATCGAAAAGAACGCTTGCGTGCCAAACGGATGATATTCCATGACCGATAAGGCAATAGGAAATTCACGCTTTTTGGCGCGAAAGATACTCATGCCGACATCGCCGCCGTCAAGTTTGGCTTCAGCGATGGCATGATGGCGGCAGGCATAGCCTTTATTGATATGGTAGCTATTTTCAGGCGTCTGTGCTTCCTTGTCATAGGGTTCGATTACGGTGCCGTAGGGCGCAAACTCAGCTTTGGTTAAAGGTCTTGCAACGATCGTAGTCTTCATAAGAGTACTCATGACTTTGCCTTACTTTTGGTGATCACTGTTTATAATTGCTATGAGCCACTTTGCCATAAGCCCGTACGCGAATTAAATCAACATCTGGGAATAAATGACATATTCGAATGAACGATTATGCCGCTATATTGCTCATCGTTCTGAATGCTTTGTTGTTCTGGTTATTATTTATTGCGCATGGCTTATCGTGCTGGGCGAATAAACGGCATATGACGATTCACGTCTTTATATAGTAAATATCTAAATGGACCGGGTCCGCCGGCGTAACAAGATTGTGGGCAAAATGCGCGTAGCCACATAAAATCACCTGCCTCAACTTCTACCCATTCACCATTTAAGTGATAGACGGCTTTACCTTCTAGGACATACAAACCATGTTCCATCACATGAGTTTCATCAAATGGAATCACGCCACCTGGTTGGAAAGTGACGATATTCACATGCATGTCGTGACGCATATCAGACTGCTCGGTAAATCTGGTGGTTGCCCATACGCCATCAGTACCCGGCATCTCAATCGCTTCAACATCGTGATCGCTGGTTACAAAGGCTTCAGGCACCTCAATTCCTTCACAGTGTTGATAAGCTTTACGAATCCAATGGAATTTAACGTGCTTGTCGCTATTGTTTTTTATCGTCCATTTGCAGCCGGGTGGTAAGAATGCATAACCGCCCGCTTCAAGATGATGCGACACGCCTTCGATAGTCATGTCCATTTCACCTTCAACGATGAATATAACCCCTTCAGCGTTTGCATCTAGCTCAGGCTTTTCTGAGCCGCCATTAGGCTCAACTTCGACGATATACTGTGAAAAAGTCTCAGAGAAACCTGAAAGTGGGCGTGCAAGCACCCACATGCGCATACCTGTCCAAAACGGCAGATAGCTAATAACAATGTCGGTCAGTACACGTTTGGGAATAATGGCATAAGCTTCGGTGAAGATAGCGCGATCAGATAGCAGTTGTGTTTGTGGAGGCAAGCCGCCAGTTGGTGCGTAATATGTACTCTTTGTTGACATTGTTGATGTTCCTTAGTGGTGTTGTGCCGCAATAAATTTGTGTCTAAACGTATGGTTACATCCAATTTGCAGTGTTATCGGCAGTGGCTGGATGGTTTTTATACCAGTGTTTGGCAATGTCATCACGGCGGCATACCCAAACATCGGGCTTGCTGGTGATATATTGCAAAAACTTTTTGAGGGCAACGATGCGACCGGCGCGACCAATGATGCGGCAATGCAAACCGATGGTCAGCATCTTGGGCGTGTGCGCACCTTCTTCGTATAAGGTATCGAAGCTGTCTTTTAAGTATTGATAAAAAGGCTCGGCGTTGGTAAAGCCTGGGCTTGAGGCAAAACGCATGTCATTGGTCTCTAAAGTATAGGGAATGACCAAATGCGGCTTACGAGCGATTTTGTTACCGTCTTCTACTTTGACATTGAGCCAGTAAGGGAGCTCATCCGCGTAAGAGTCTGAGTCATAAATATAGCCACCTTGTTCGGCGACCAACTCACGAGTATTCGGGCTATCTCGTCCCGTGTACCAACCAAGCGGCTGACCACCGATCATACGTTCGAATATTTCAGTGGCACGGCGCACATGCTCGCGCTCGGTCTCGCGGTACATATTTTGATAAGTAATCCAGCGTAGACCGTGACTGGCGATTTCGTGCCCATCTTCTAATACTCGCTCGATAATATGTGGCGTTTTTTCGGCAGCAGCAGCGCAAGTGAAGGTCGTAATAGGCAAACCGTATTCTTTAAAAGTATCCAATACTCGCCAAACACCCACACGGCTACCATACTCAAATGCCGACTCAATCGACTGATGACGATTGTTAAATTCTGGCGTACCCAAGACATCCGATAAAAACCGCTCTGATTGACCGTCACCATGAATCACGCTGTTTTCTGCGCCTTCTTCGATATTGAGGACGAATTGGACAGCGATTTTGGCACCACCTGGCCAATTGGCTTTTGGTGGCTTGTCAGCATAGCCTTTTAAGTCGCGAGGGTAGGCGTCTTGATTGAAATCGCTGATTATTTTTTTACTCATTGTCAATATATCCTAAATATTTTAAGTCAACTAAAGCAAAATAAGGCGTAACTTTGGATCCATATAATATTTATCTACGGCCTTTATCTATAATCCCGATGCGTAAGCCACCATTTGCTGACGTTCTTCATCAGTCAATTTTGTGAGATTACCCAGTGGCATATAGCCTGTTTGTACAGCAGTGACGATTTTTGCTTTATGAGTTTTCATGTCGGTTGGTGTCTGCAAGATGATACCAGCTGGCGGCGCGGCAAATCCTTGCTGAGTAGGCTGGGCGGCATGGCACGTGCTACAGCGCGTGTGCACGACATCCATAATGGCATCATCAGCAGAGGCAGTTACTGGCACGACGTCGGCAGTGATATTTGCATTTGAGGCAGAGTCATTGCTTATAGTAGAACCGTCGGCTGCGCTATCAGTAGTTGTTGGTGGCACACTATTTGGTGTCGCCGTTTCAGCAGCGGCTGCAGCAGTGACAACAGGTAATGGCTCAATTGGTTCTGGGCGCATCCAAATAATTAATAATACGGTTAAGACAGCAGGGATGACCAAATAACGCGGCTTATGATTGTCTAAATGCTTTTGGTTAAAATAGTGACGTACAATAGCCGTGATGATACCCACAAATACCAATACCAACCAGCCGTGAGCATGAGAGTACATCATCGGATAATGGTTGCTAATCATAGTAAAGATCAGCGGTAAGGTAAAATAGTTGTTCATCAGCGAGCGGTTTTTTGCTTGTAGTGCCAAGTCCGCTACTTCTTTGCCTGGTTTTTCGCCACGCCTCACGCATTCTACCAGCGCTCGTTGAGCAGGCATGATGCCAAAGAACACATTACCTGCCATCACAGTACCTAAGATAGCACCGATATGAATGAACGAAGCACGGTCACTAAATAGCTGATAAGAACCCCAGCAGGCGATGATTAATAGGATAAAAATAATAGTACTAAAAATAAACGAGTTTTTGCCCAAGTGGCTGCGGACAATTACTTCATAAATGAAATAGCTGCCGAATAAAAACAACAAACTGGTCGAGATGGCACCGATACTACTACCAAAATCAACTTTGCTAGGATCAATCAAGTAGGCAGTCGCATTGGCATAATAGACGATAGAGAGCATCGCCATACCCGTCAGCCAAGTGGTATAAGCTTCCCATTTAAACCAGTGCAGGGTCTTCGGCATCTCTTCGGGCTCAAGCTTGTATTTGGCAATTTCATAAAAGCCGCCACCATGTACCGCCCATAAGTCGCCTGAAATGCCTTTGTCAGCCTTCCACTGTGGTGGTTTACGCAAACTAAGATCTAGCCAAACAAAGTAAAAAGACGCACCAATCCATGCCACGCCAGCGATGACGTGGAACCAGCGAAAAAATAAGTTAAACCAATCGAGATAATAAGCGCCCATGTTGCAAATGTCCTTTTTACAATTTTCTTTTGTTCAGCTTTTTTCAATCTTTCGACGCGTTTTGCTATGGCGACGTGCTTTTATGATGTTCTTTTATATAGTGATGTCAAAAACTAAGAGCCGCGGTATGTGCTGTAGCCATGTGCGCTAAGCAGTAGTGGTACATGATAGTGGCCGTTATCACTTATCATAAAATCGATGACTACTTGTGGATAAAAAGCCGTGAGATTTTGTGCATCGAAATAAGACTGGGTATCAAAGGTTAAGGTATAACGACCAACATCTAAGTGATATTCAGCAATATCAATCGTTGGATCAAACGACCAGCTATCTGGTGCCACGCGTCCATCCGCGTTGGTGACGCCATTGGCTAATAGAGATGCCTCGCCACTTGCACTTACGCGATCTAGCGTCACGGCAATACCAGCGGCTGGTTTGCCCAAATGGGTATCTAAAATATGCGATGAGAGAGTACCTGACATAATAATTCCTTTTATATAAATGAGTCAGATGGGCTGAATGCGTTAAGCGTCACTCAGCAGTTTCTGTAAACGTAAGCGGGTGATTTTATTTTGCTCAGCCGCCGCATTGACCAGCTCAGTAGCGCGATCATTGGGCAGGCGTGCTAACAATAAATCGAGCATTTGCTGCGCGCTCTTACCAGTGGCAAATACGATAAAGATAAAGCCAAATTTATCAAGGTAATCTTGATTGCCTTGAGCTAAAGCTTCAATCACCTCGTCATTGGCATCATTAGCACCCGACTGCTCATGGGCAGCACTGTCTTGAGTATTGCGGTATTTTTCTTTTAACGAGTCGACGTTGCCGATTTGTGGATGACCATCAAAAGCCTCTAGTAACTGGGCTTCTGCTGTCTGTGCTTGTGCCCAAGCATCATCACTATGAGCAAGTAATGTAGATATATCAGCGAAAGGACGTTTTTTTTCTAAAGCCTGTGCCCAATGGGTGCTAGTACAGCAGGTCAATAGATGTGAAATTGCCTCAGCTGTTGAGAGCTCATTAAACTGCTGTAAAGATAATTTCACTATGACATCCTTTTCTTTGCTGACAAAAGCAGTGGAGTAGCATCTCTCGATAACATCTCATGCTAAAGTAGTATTTATCGATTAATAATTGGTTTACTATGAGCTATTCTGCTTAAACCTGACCATTTGGTCAACTACTTTATGCAAATATTTTATTTAGACTGGGGATATTTCATAAAAATTAGCATATGAATCCAGTTATTGGCTGGGATATGGCTCTTTATTCATCACAATAATGACAGGTAACATTAATCATGGCTCAACATAACAATATAGAACCACAAGCCGCGTCTGACGCGCCTGTACAGCGCAACCAGCAAGATATCCGCGCCCACAACCAAACCGTCATTTTGGCGGCGGCAGAAGAGGAGTTCGTGCTGCAAGGTTTCCGCGGTGCGACGATGCAAGGGATTGCCGATAGAGCCGAGCTGCCAAAAGCCAACGTGCATTACTACTTTAAGAATAAAAAAAATCTGTACCAAGCCGTGCTGCATTCTATTATTCAAGAGTGGAACGATGGCTTGGTCGCTATGAGTGTCGATAGTGACCCTAAAACGGTCATCGAAAAGTTTGTCCGTACCAAATTGCATCAAGCGTTTGCTCATCCCAATCGCCATAAATTGTTTGCGCTGGAAGTCATCGGCGGTGCTCCTCATCTGCATGAATTTATGTCGGCGACCATGAAGGAGTGGGCGCTAGACAAGGCACAAGTGATGAAAACTTGGCATGAGCAAGGTAAGATTGGCATCGCTGACCCTTTACAGCTATTGATTTTGATTTGGGCAACGACGCAGCGATATGCAGAATTTGAGACAGAAATTGTCGGTTTGATGGAAAAGAGTGAGTACGATCAGCAGGATGAAGCGCGGGCGGCAGACTTTTTAGTGCCGTTTATTTTGCGTGGCTGTGGTCTTGAGTAATGCTTATGTATTATTATTTTACGTCTATAACATGCCATTAATACGAAAGCACTTTAAATGCTTTCGTATTAATGAGCGCTAAAAGAGTCAATGTCCAGAACCAGAACCAGAACAGCAATGCTGATTGGTAAAGAATTTGACTATTCTAACGTACGTTTAAGAAGCCTTTTGTCTAAGAGGCTTGAGACCGTCATCCAGATGCTGTTCTACTGTATCAAATTCGACACCGTAGTTTTTGGGCAAAATCATATCGAGAGTAATGGCTACAATACCTGACATAGTAACCGCCGACCCAAAGATATTACGGAAAAGCTGCGGCGCCTGTGCAAATACATCAGGAACAAAAGCCACGCCCATGGACAGACCTAGCGAAGTGGCAATGATTAAGATATTGCGATGGGTAAAGTTGACGGTTGATAGGATGCGAATACCAGCGGTCGCTACCGTTGCAAACATCAATAACGTCACACCGCCAACGACTGGTTTTGGCAATTGGGTAAAGATAGCACCCAAAATAGGAAATAGCCCCATAGTGAACAAGATAGCCCCAACATAGAAGCCCACATAGCGACTGGCAATACCAGTCATCTGAATCACGCCGTTGTTTTGGCTAAAAGTCGTCACAGGGAACGTGTTAAACACCGCCGCAATTAATGAGTTGACACCATCACCTAATACGCCACCTTTGATGCGTTTCTCGTATAGAGGTCCTTTAATGGGTTCGCCCGATATCATCGAAGTCGCCGTCAAATCACCAGAGGTTTCAATACTGGTAATGACATACATAAAGGCGATAGGAATAAAAGCCTGCCAATCAAACCCAAAGCCAAACTTGAATGGCACAGGTAGCGTAAAGATAGGGGCATCAGAGACCAAAGAGAAATCAATGCGTCCCATAAGAATGGCTGCGATCAGACCAAGCATCAACCCTATAAAAATAGCACTGGAGCGAATGACTTTATTATTAACAATACTAATCAACACCACACTGACTAAGACTCCGCCACCGAGCAGCAGATTCTGTATACTCCCGAAATCTTCAGCGCCCACGCCGCCTGCCAAATCCGTCAGACCAACCTTGGTTAATGACAGACCGATAGTCACAATCACACAACCAGTAACGATAGGGCTCATCAAGGATTTGAGTCTGGTGATGAATTGACTTAAGAAAATCTCAACGAAGGCACCAAGAAAGGAGACGCCAAAGATAACAGAGAGAATCTCCTCCGGACTCCCGCCTTTGTTTTTTACCACAAAACCTGCTGCCAATACCGCGGCCAAGAAGCCAAAACTGGTTCCTTGTAACGCCATAAGACCGGAACCTACCGGTCCAACTTTATGCGTCTGAATAAAGGTAGCGACCCCTGATACCATCAATGACATGCTGATGAGATAAGGGATATGTTCCCCCAAACCCAAGACGCCGCCTATGATTAATGAGGGGGTGATGATACCGACAAAGCTGGCAAGTACGTGTTGTACTGCGCCCAAAAAGGCTTTTGTAGGGGTAGGGCGGTCATGCAATCCGTATAGTAAATCGGGGTTCCCTTGAATGTGTTCGCTCATCTTGGCTTCCTCCTAAAGTGACTTTTAGTCCAAGCTCTGTGGAGAGAGCTAAGCAGTGTGATGAGTTTAGAGATGGATATCGACACACCGTTTATCTTCATATTGCTTAGTTGTCTCACAAAGAGTCGCACTTATCCTTGTGCTAACAAATATCAGCAGCTAGCTATTATTTATCAATATGACTAATAGTCGTAGGTTTAAACCTGACTAATTGGTCAACTATCTAAGGGTATAGTGAAAGGGTTGGCTATTGCAACGTTTTTTTTCATGTTGATGGCTTTATTTCTTAAATAATAACAGTCTATTAGACGAACATAGCGCAGCGGATTTGGTTTGCTGGCCATTTCTACTCGTCTAAAAACAGTAAGCAACAAAACGGAATAAGTCAGCCAGATTTAGCGCTATTTTTTAATATTAAATTTCTCGCATTAATTATTGCCAAATTGTTAATACTTCGTTATTATGCCTCTCATTATTTAAATGCTAACAATTATCATTAACATTGTTATTCGTATGAAAGGTTTTGGCTTTGTCAAGACTCCAATCGTCTAAAAAATGGTTTTCAACAATAAGCGGTGCAACTGCCACAAGCTGTGCTCAACAGTAAATAGCTTTTAAAAATTCTAATTTGTGATAGTCAATAAGGTGAGTGTGTTATGCGTGAAGTAAAGTTATCAAAACTATCTAGTCAAATGACGGTATTGTCCATGGGCGTGGCAGCGGTATTATGGTCACAAGCAGTCAGTGCAGCACCTGCAGAAGACATGCCAAGCACCACGTTGCAGACCATTACGGTGACAGCCAATAGCTCAGTACGTGATAAAGTGCAAACCGATTCTGTTTACATAGAAGACTATACGCCTGCACAGCAAGCAAGCCATTTAAGCGATTTCTTAAATGTGGTGCCAGGCGTGACCATAGGCGGTACGTCATCGGTCAACCAGCGCATTCGTATTCGCGGTCTTGAAGACAGCAACCTAAAAGTCACCATTGATGGCGCGCGCCAAGAAGGCAAGCTGTTCTATCATATGGGCGATATCACCATTGATCCTGATTTGCTCAAACAAGCGGATGTGGCAGTGGGCAACAATTCTGTCACGCTCGGTAATGATGCACTTGGCGGCGCGGTTGCTTTTAAAACGGTCGATGCCGCTGACTTACTTAAACCTGGTCAAAAGATTGGTGCCAAGCTAAAAGCAGGTTATGCCAGTAATAATGATGAGCTACTGACGTCAGCCACAGTTTTTGGCGCACCATCTGATAATGTCGATTTATTGGCTTATTATGGCAAGCGTGATACCAGCTCGGGTGAAGACGGTGAAGGCCGTGAGTTGTTTGAAGACAGTGAGAGCGAGAGCTTCTTATTAAAAGCCGGCGCCTATGTTGGTAATGACCATCATGTAGGCGCAAGCTTTAGCCGTACTGATAAAGAAGGGACTTTCCCATTCCGTCCGGATTTTCCAAGCCTCGGCGATGATCCAATCCCGCAAAAAGTAAAGCGTGATACCTATACGCTTGATTATAACTTTAACCCAGCAAGCTCGCTGGTTGACGTTGATACCACCATTTATCAAACCGAGACCCAAATTTCACGTGATAATGACCCGAAAACATCGCCAGGCTATGATTGGGATGCAAAAGTGAAAACTACTGGTGGTAAGATCGAAAACACCAGTGTAATTGATGCAACGTCAGGACGCCATAAACTGATCGCAGGATTAGAGCACTATAAAAAACAGTCAGATTTTTACACCGCTAAAGACCGTGCAACAAAACTGCCCGCATCAGGGGAAGATAGTGCTAAAAATACCTCAGTTTATTTAGAAGACCAATGGCAAATGGGTAAATTTAGCCTAACGCCAGGCGTGCGTTATGACCGCTATGAAGCACCTGATTTTATTGCTGGTGGCAAAACTTACGATAATGTTGTCGGTGCACTTGCCGCAAGCTATGAGATTGCGCCGAGTACGCAGGTTTTTGCTAGCTATACTCAGCTGTTCAATGGCCCAGATTTAGGCCAAGCTATCTTCAATCGAGATGGTGCTGGCACAGTGGTTAACAACGACCTAAAAGCAGAAGAGGGTGATAACGCTGAAGTGGGTGTCGTAACCACCTTGCGTGATCTCACTACGGCTAATGATTCGCTACAACTAAGCGGTAAATACTTTGAAACCAATATCGAAAACTATATTGAATTTATACGCTCAGGTCTAAGCTGTGGACCAAACCTTGGGAATGATTGCCAAGGTGCGGTCAATAAGGACGAAGATTATAAAATAAAAGGTGTTGAGCTGGCCGCTGATTATAAAATGAATAACTTTAGCATGGGTTTAAGCTATGCTCATGCGCGTAGTAAAGGTGAAGATACGGGTTATAGTTTTTATTCACAAACAGGGTCAGGATCAGATGCAGGTGATAAATACATGGTCAATCTAGCGTATCAGCCAACTGATACCACTGAGCTTGGCTGGCGCAGTACCTATGTAGCCCCTGTTACGCAAACCTTTATACTTCGAGGTGACGTTACGGAGCTTAAGAAACCGAGCTATGATGTCCATGATATCTTTATGAGCTACTCTCCAGCTCAAGTAGATGGCTTGAAAGCCACAGTTGGGGTTTATAACCTGTTTGATGAAACTTATGCTAGCCACGGTTCGCGCTTAAATCCAGCTAATGCTACGGCTACAGATTTTGAGATGGGTCGTAATATCAAAACCTCTTTGACCTATCAATTCTAATCTAACTGTTATTGGTAATATCTAAAAGCTAGCTGTCTTTGTATGAGAGCTGGCTTTTTTATGGTCAGTAAATGATGAAGCATGTGATAGCAATTACAACTTTTTTTAAATACCAATCAAAACAACCAATGAATAAAGAAACGATGAATAAAAAACCAATACTAATGACTTCATTTCCCCCTACGTTACGTCAGAGCTGTTTATGGATTCATCGTTATACTGGGCTTGCGATGGCAGCTTTTTTGATCATTGCTGGTATCACGGGCACGCTATTGGCGTTTCATGATGAGTTAGATGATGTGTTCAATCACAAGCTGGCAAATATTGAGTCGCAACACAAGCCGCCACTACCGATCGCCACACTGCATGATGCTGTTATCAGCGCTTATCCACAGTATCAATTTTCTAGTATGCCAACGTCAGTAGCGCTGAACAAATCAGCCGTTTTTTCGGTAGATAGAACGCGAGGTCAGGCAGCAGATAATGCTCCTAAAGCCCCATTTCAAGAAGTCTATGTCAATCCCTATACCAATGAAATCATCGGTACACGTGATAAAGAGGCGTGGGCATGGCGCAATACGATGTATAAGGTATTTTGGTTGCACCGAGATTTATTGCTAGGTGATATCGGAAAATTAATACTGGGTATCGTGTCTTTAATCTGGACGATTAATTGTTTCATCGGATTCTATTTAACCTTTCCAAGAGCAGCTAGCGCCAATAAATCTCAACAAACCGCATTGAGAAAACCATCTGGCAAACCCCGCGCTTCATTTTTTAAACGCTGGCTACCTGCTTGGAAAATCCGCCGTAAGACCAATACTTTTAAGCTCAATTATGACTTGCATCATGCGTTTGGCTTATGGCTCTGGCTCATGTTGTTTGTGATTGCGTGGTCGAGTGTTGGTTTTAATTTAAAACCGATATATCAGCCTGTAATGCAAGCGCTGGTAGGACTTGAAGGTAGAGATGAGGGCAAAAGAAATAAACAAAATAAGCCTGCAATAAACACTGAATCTAATAGTGATGAGGCGACTATTATTAATAATAGCACTAAGACCAATAGCGGTAATAGGGTAGATAAGGCTAATAGTATTGCTTATTTAAGCAGGCAGGCAGAGATCGCCGCGCAAAAAAATGGCGTCGACGTCCAGCAGCTATTGGGAGTGCGTTGGGTAGAAGAGGACAATCAATGGCAAATGCGCTTTAAAACCAATAAAGATATCGGTAAAAAAGGCGGTGCGTCATCTATCACGGTTGACGCCGCAACAGGCAATGTCGAGCGTGTTAATTTTGGCTATCAAAGCTCATTTGGTAATAAAGCTGATCAATGGATGGCAACGCTACACATGGGTCATATCAGCCATGGCGTAGGTCATTTGTTGTATCAAATATTTTTAGCATTGACGGGGTTAGCCGTGGCGGTATTGTTTGGCACAGGTGTTTATCTGTGGGTCAAAGGGCGTCAAAGTCGGTTAAAGCAAAGGCAAAAATTGACGGTTAAAGACAACTCTTTGAAGCGATTACGCGAAACCAGCCATTAAAGAGCAACTATAAGATATGCTGTACTTAAACCATATCCATAATGATGATTATGCAACCTTCAGAGGTAAAGGTGGTAACGTCAATATTACAGAGTACAGCTATCTTTGATAGTATTTATTAAGGTCGCTAACTAAAGCTTTAATTGCAAAAATATACTGTAGGCTATCCCAACGGTAAATATCAAAAAAGCAAATTTTTCACCCAACATTACCCATCTATGCCATCTGTTGTTTTCGTCAAAGTTTTTTGTATAATCTACTGAAGCAATATTTTGAGTAAAATCCATCGGAATAACCAACAACCTTAGAACATACAAAGTCATGCCTAACCAAAACAGCGTATCTGCTATCTCTTTATTCACAGCGTAATAAATGCATAGACAAAAGCTAATGATTAAAATTAATAGAGATAAGTTTCTGTAATTTATCCATCGATGATTCAATAGGATTTTATGCATCAACAATTCCTTTCATTGTTTACAAAGCTTTGTACTTAAACCGCATCGACAATCACTGGGCGACCTTGATGATTGAGCACGCTAACATCGACGTTATACAGATCCTTCATGGTTGCTTGGGTGATGACCTCTGCAGGTTGACCGACAGCCATCACCTGACCCTCTTTCATAGTGACGACGGTATCGGCAAATTGTGCGGCTTGATTGATATCGTGCAGCACGATGACCACGGTTTTTTGCTGAGTATGGCTTAACTCGCGCAGCTCACGCATCAGGCGACCAGCATGGTACATATCCAAATTATTCAGTGGCTCATCGAGCAATAAATACGGCGTATCTTGGCAAACAATCATCGCAATCAATACTCGCTGACGCTGCCCACCTGATAGTGTCGATAAAAAACGCTCGGCTAACGGCGCAAGCTCAAAACGTTCGATAATTTCTTGCACTTTTTGCTGATCGTCCGCCGTCGGTTGCCCTTGGTGATAAGGGTAACGACCAAACATCAGCAGCTCATGCACGCGAAGTCGTCCTTGTACTTGGTTGTCTTGTCCAAGCATCGCCACAGTTTTGGACAAGGTTCGCGCATGACAGCTAACAATATCACGTTCCTCATTATCTACAGCGAAACTGACTTGTCCCGACTGTAGCGGTTGCAAGCGCGCCATGACCGAAAATAAAGTAGATTTACCCGCGCCATTGGGACCAATCAGGGCAATCACCTGTGCGCTTGGTAACGACAACGTAATGTTATGAAGAATTTGCTGTTTGCCAATATGGTACGAGATGTTATTGAGTTTAATCATAGTGGTTCTTACTTTTACAAAGGATCTGATTTTTCATTACTATATCAATGGTTTTTAGATGATTGGCTACTAGGTCAATGACTATTAAATAAGCACGATATTAACGACGCTGAGTCACAAAAATCAATATTAAGAATACCAAGCCACCAGCCAATTCAATCACCACCGATAGCACACCCGCCATGCCCAATAGTTGCTCAAATATCGTCTGACCGAGTACCAAGCAAATCATCGCCACCAAACTGACCAATATCAGGCGCTCGCTGTGATACATATGCCGAGCGATACGATTGGTTAGCGCACAAACCAACAGCCCAAAGAAAGTCACTGGACCGACCAATGAGGTTGCCGTGGCGACCAATACCGCAATGACCGTTAATAGTCCAAACGCTAGGCGTTGATAATTGATACCGAGGTTAATGGCTTGTGATTTGCCAAGCATCAATACGTCACATTGATAACGCCAGCGCCAGATAAACAGTGCGCTAATGGCACAGATAACAATGCTGATACCAAGCAGCTGAGGATTGACTGTATTAAATTGCGCGTAACTGGCAGATTGCACGACGACGAAATCATCAGGATTGATCAATCTGGCAATCAGGGCTGATAAGCTACGAAACAATACCCCAAAGATAACGCCGACCAATATCAGTCGCGTCAAATCTTGACTACTTTTTGAAAACAGCAGCTTAAATAATAATAATGACGCGCCAAACATTAAAACAATTTCAAGGGTGAATTTGGCAAGAGGATTGATACTGGTAAAACTTATTGCGCCCAAAAAGAAAACCAACAGGCTTTGTAATAAAACATATAGCGAGTCAAAGCCCAGCAATGACGGCGTCAAGATAGGGTTGTGCGTCAAGGTTTGAAACAATAAAGTCGATACGCCAATCGCATAACCGACGACCATTAACGCCAGTAACTTTTTACCTCGCAGTGGTAGCGTAAAGTCCCAATGGCCGTTGACGTTGACTGTCAAAAATAGGATGGTTGAGATCAGCAATATGATAGCGGCAATAGATTTTGGATGATTGACTATAAATGTCCAGAGTCGCGCAACACAACTTTGTCCAAAAGTAGTTTTGCCGTTATTTTCTGAAGCACTGTCATCTAGAGTGTTATTGGCTGTGGCGCTAGGCTTAGACGGTGAAAACATGCGTAAATCCTATAGTGCTAGGCTTATCTAATCAGACAAAACAACGATAAAAGAGAGAGAAGAGGCAAAGAGGTTTGATCAGTCGTTATGAATAAAAAACTTTATGGCGAGTTATTTTATTGCTCAGCAGGCGCACGTAATAATAGCCATAAAAACAGTACCGTACCAACGACTCCAAAAACCGTTGCCACAGGCACTTCAAATGGATAGCGAATCGAGCGTCCAATAATATCGCACAATAGCACTGCCGAAGCGCCCAATAATGCCACCGCTGGTAAGCTACGGCGCAATTTATCCCCCATCAGTCGGCTGACGATATTAGGCACGACCAAACCAATAAAAGGAATCATGCCAACGGTTACAACGACAACTGCACTCATCATCGCCACCATACCAACGCCAACCCATGTTACTTGTCGTTTGCTGATGCCTAAATTGAGCGCGATATTGTCACCCAAACCGACGATGGTCAGCTTGTCAGCAATGATATACGCCAGCACGCACAATCCGCCCGTCAGCCATAGCAGCTCGTAACGACCTGCTAAGACGCCAGAGAAATCACCAAACTGCCAAACGCTGAGCATCTGTAACGATTCTGTTTGATAGGCGATAAAGGTCGTCACTGCCTCAATGATACCTCCAAAGACGATACCAATTAGCGGGATCATCAAAAAATCCGTTGGCGGAATGCGGTGGATCAGTAGCATAAACAGCATCATGCCAAATACCGCGGCGATGGTTGCGACACCCATTTTTACCATGAGCGCACTGGCTGGAAATAGCAGGCTAACCATCAATAATCCCAGTGCAGCGCTTTGAGTTGCACCGACCATCGATGGCTCAACGAAGCGGTTTTTGAGCACCACTTGAATAATCATCCCAGCAACTGCCATGGAAACACCGGTCAAGATAATAGCGATGGTACGCGGTAGGCGACTGACCAGTAGCAGTGAGCTGTCGGAGTTGGCGCTATGGTTGATAAGGCTGTGAAATATACCTGACCACGAAAAATCAGCCACACCAATTGATAAGCTTAATAACACCAAAAGCCCCATAATAATGAGGCTGCCCGTGTTGATGACCCACGGTGGTATAGAAGCACGGCGATTTTTAGAGCTTAGACCACGGCTTGCGCTTTTTTGCCAACTCGTTGATGCGGCTGGTAAAGTAGGGCGGGCTTTAACGCTGGTCTGCGCACGAGAGGAAAATAACGGCATATCAGCTACTGGCTTAAAGTGAGGGTTGGCAACTGACAGTGATGACAGTTGCCTAAAAACGAATGACGCTTATTTAACATGTTGCTTTTTTAGCATATTACTTATTTAACGCATCATTTATTTAGCGTTAGCAAAAGCCTCTTTAATGGTCGTCAAATCCTGCATCCATTGATAATAACCGCCAAAGGCAAGATATGAGTCTGGGCTAAGGTAAACCACTTGATTTTTACTCCATGCGTTGGTTTGCGCGACCAATGGATTGTCTAATACGGCTTTGGCACCAGCACCATCTTCACCAATGGCGGCACTGCGATCGACGACGAATAACCAGTCTGGATTGGTTTTTTGTATGTATTCAAACGAGATTGGCTGACCGTGGCGCGCATCGGCGATTTGGTCATCTGCCATCGGAATATCCAGTACGGTATGGATAAAACCGTAGCGTGATTTGTCGCCGTAGGCAGACAGCTTATTGCCATTGACCATGACCACTAAGCCTTTACCTTTATCTTTGGTTAATGTTTTGGTCTCATCAATGAGCCCATCGATATTGCCTTGCAGTTTCGCTGCTTGAGCACTTTTACCGAACAATGCACCCAAATCATGCAAACGCTGCTTGCTCGATTCATAGATATTTGCCGTATCAATCGTCATGTCGAGCGTTGGCGCAATACTGGACAGCGCATCATATTTTTCTGCCATGCGTGAGCCGACCAAGATAGCTTGCGGCTGCATCGCATTCAACGCCTCAAGATCTGGCTCAAATACGGTGCCGACAGTTTTTGGTTCAGGCTGTGTCTTAGACTGTAAATTGTCTAATTTTAGACCGCTTGGCATACCATCGACAGCAACATCAAGCGCGGCCAAATCCTGCATCAACGTCATATCATAGACCACCAACGGCGATGGATTCATTGCCAAGTCGACATTACCTTTTACCGTGTCGACCGTGATTTTTTCAACAGAGACCGCATCGTTATTAGCGACATTCGAGGCATGATCTGCTGTTTGATTTTCAGTCTTAGTGTCCGCGGGCTCGGAGTCGTTAGACTCAGGTGAGCTACAACCTGTCACACTGATCGTAGCAACTAGAGCGGTCACCATAGCAGTCAGTAAAGGGCGTTTGAAAAAAGGAGTAGAGCGGTTAGGCAATAAAATAATAGACATAAATAACTCGGTATATCAGCTGGTTGGACAAAGGATGTATCAAATAATCGGTCATATAAAAGTAAAAAGAACTTCATCGATGTAATGCTTCACACCATACAATGCTCGACGGTATTACTTTTGACGTTATGATTTTTTATGGGTTGTTTTTACGCTTAGCTATTGAGATGTTCAACATGCCTTAATATCTTGAGATTTTGTAATCTTAAAGATTCGCAGTCGATTAGGGGCTATGATAAATTAATTGAGACTCATTATCAATACAAATGATAATGGTTTTTATTACGTCACTTTATTACATGGGGTTTGACTGCCTTGGCACAATAAGCATACATAGCGATATTTGAGAAAGGGTGGTCGAATGATTAAGTAGGTTTTGCTTATTAATAACGCTAAATGATAGGCCGATTATTTGCCTGATAAGCAAAATTATTATAAATTTATTATTGATAATAATTATCGTTTGCATTATTATCTACGCCATTCTACCTCGGTTAATGAATATTAGGGTGTTATGAGTTCAACGGATTTAGACGCGCCACCACTTAAATTGATACTCGCAGCTATTATTATAGTTGTGGGCTTGCACGTGCTGACGGCAGTTGCATTGGTGGCGATCAAGACGCCTGAGATAAAAGTTGAACCAAAAAAAGACACACCACCTATCGAGATAGAGATGGTGACGTTACCTGTCAAAACAGCCGTTCCTGAAGTAGAAGAAGTTCAGGAAGTAACGCCCAAAAAAGCAGTACCTAAAACAGAGTCAAAACCTGAACCTAAAAAACAAGCACCGTCAAAACCTAAAGTAGCTCCAGTAGTGAAGGCTAAGCAAAATGCACCAGAAAAACCGGTGGTAAAAGCCAAAAAGGCTGATATAGCACCTGTCGTAAAAGTAGAAAAAAAGAAGCCTGATATTATTAAAAAAGAGGTGTCGAAAAAGCCAATAGTAGAATCGAAAGTCGATACCTCAATGGCTGATAGTCAACGTGAAGCTGAAGAACGACGTAAGATTCTAGCAGCAGAATCACAAAAGGCCGCTCAAGAAGCCCATGATAGAGCAGTGCAAGACGCTAAGAGAATAGCCGATGCCAAGGCTGCCCGAGAGGCTCAAGCCGAAGCGAATGCCAGAAAAGCAGCAGAAGACAAAGCGGCTAAAGATGCCGCGCAAAAAGCAGCAGCTGCTGCAAGTAATGAACCTGTGAGCTTTACTGCTAGTGCTGCAGACTGGGCATCAGCGCCAAACTTTAGCTTTCCTACTCGAGCCGCTCGTAGAGCATCTTCGGGTGATACATTCAAAGTGGTATTGATATTAAGAGTGAATAAGCAGGGCGGTATTGATAGCGCCCGCGTTGCTCAATCTTCAGGCAATTCAATAGTAGATAAAGAGGCGCAGCGTCAAGTAAGCTCTGGAAAATTCAGACCTTTTACTAAAAATGGCGTACCCGTCGTCGGTAATGTGACATTACCTGTTACTTATAATGTGCCATAAATACATGGTTATTAGTACCAAGCATCGGCGCAATCGCAAATAATCGAACAATGGTAATAAAATACAAAGGAGTCTGACATGGACTTTATGCAATACTGGCAAATCAGCGACATGGTGACAAAAACGTTGTTCTTTTTGTTGCTTGCTTTATCTATTCTTTCTTGGGTGACTGGCATTATTCGTGTGCTACAAAGCCGCAAATTGGCCGCCAATGTTGCAGATGATTTGAGTCAGCAGATTCAAGTAAAACAGGCTGAGATGATAGCAGCAGATGCCACTACTCGCCGTTTGGTTACTGAGCAGATCTTGCTCAAACATATTGGTCGTTACCGTTTTGCCAGTGAGCGCGGCTTACCTATTCTTGGGACGACAGCCGCAATTGCGCCATTTATCGGTTTGTTTGGGACGGTATGGGGAATTTTTCATGCGCTACATAACATTGGCATGAGTGGGCAAGCGGGTTTGGGACAAGTGGCAGGGCCAGTCGGTGAGGCACTTATCATGACAGGTTTGGGGATCGCCGTGGCGATTCCAGCCGTGGTGTTTTATAACCTTGCAGTGCGTATCAATCGCCGTGTGATGTATCACGCCAACGATAGAGCGCATGACTTATTAGCACGTTCTGCCGAAATGGTTGTTACCCAGCAGCCGTTAACGGACAGCAAATCGACTGTTACCCAAGATTCGTTAGCAAAGGGTATGCACTCAAACACAGCAGATGCTCAGCAAGTGACTCATTATCATAATTCAGCCACGTCGCAGCCTTAACGATTATCCATTGATGGGATAGTCCGTTAGGCGATAGTCAAGCGAGCTATATTGCGAATAACCAAATGTATTGAGAGTAATTATGGCATTTCAATTGGGTGATGATGACAGTCAAAGTATGAGTGAGATGAACCTCATTCCGCTTATCGACATCATGCTGGTATTGATGATTATATTTCTATTGACGGCGACCGTACTGAATCCGACAGTGCCACTAGAGTTGCCGAAGACCAGTGCTGCGTTAAATGAGGCGCCACCAGAGGCTATTCAAATTAGCATCGATAAAGACGCAGGGATATTTTGGGACAGCGATGCGATTAGCATGGAGGAGTTAGAGGCACGGTTACAACAGCAAAGTGCTGGAGGTAAAGACCCTTCTGTACAATTGCGTGCTGACAAAGACAGTAAGTATGACACGGTCGCTCAAGTGCTAGCCGCTGCCAGTCAAGCAGGACTTACAAAGATAGCCTTTGTCAATGAATAAGGCGAGTCTATAAAAGACGTGATTATCATATGATGTTTGCTAGATAGCCAACCATCAAAAAGGTAGCTAATATAATAATAAAAAAAATAATAAACTTTTCTCCAGCCTCAATGAGTACTTAAACCTCAAATTAAGTACTCATTGGGGTTTTCTTTTTACCAGCCATAGCCAAAGGGATGATAGCCGTAACCGAAGCGCCCAGGCCCGTAGCCAAACGGATAAGGCGAACGTAGGTAATCGAGATCACGTTGACGGATATAGTAGTAACGTCCTTGCGCGTAGGCTTCTTCTAGCTTTTCGATGCCTTCGAGCGGACAAACGGGCTGCCAGTCGTAGCCTTCGCGACCAAGTTTATAAGCATTGAGCTCGGTGCAGTAGCTTTTGAGACCTTGCTGTCGCCCTTGCTCCCATTGTATGCGGTTGGGCATGGGACCACCTACCTTTGCGCAGCTATCAGCGTAATGACCGAAATAAGCACCTGAACGCCCTTGCAAGCCATCAGCATAGCCGACTTCTTGCCAGTTGCTTTCCTGACATTGCTGCGGGGTAAGATTTTGTGTCGTTGCACAGCCTGATAGGGTAAATAAGGCAGCGCCTACTAGCGAGAGGGTAAGTCCAGTTTTACTCATGAGTTTATGGACACATTTGCTCGCTAGTGAAGCGGTCGATGAGTTTCGCTTAAGAAGATAATTCATAATAAACCTGCGCGCGTTTAAAATTATGGTTTATCATAGCACTTTTTGATGCTGACAACTTTTTGTATCTCGTTATTATGCTGTTTTTTATTCGAGTTAAGTGTTTGATCTATTAGCACATATAGCCAAGCCATCGAGATTAGAAAACGCGAGTGGTTGGTGGTTATCAACTTATCATGCTTGATTTTTAACGGTTCGTGCTCATTATAAGCTTCTATATAGTAGCCAGTATTTAGACAATCATTCGTGAAACAGCCGCACATTAGAACGCTACTGGTTAGAAAATGACTGGTTAAAAAGTTACTGCTCAAACAATCAATGATTGCTTTTTTATAGTTAGCTGGGTAATCACTGTCTTTGTTGTAGCCTGTTGTATAGATTGTAGCGGTTTTATTTTTTAGTACATTTTCATTTATCCAAAAGGCCGGACCATCATGGGAACATTCGTTGGCGTTATCATTGTACTATTTGTATTAGGGAGTATGATGGCGCTCAAACCTAACGGTATCGATCAGCGTTTGGATAAGCTGCGCATGACCGCGCGTCGTTTGCAATTGAATCCAAAGCTGGTGAGTTGTCCTGATTGGATCAAAGGTAAAGACAATGAATATGGGCGTGGAATGTTAGGTCAATACTGTTTAGTGTTAGATGATGTGCAGCTGCCGCACACACGCTATCAAGTGATTGATGGGCAATGGCGACCAGATAGTAGTTTTGTCGATACAAGCAAAGATGATGTTAAGCTCACGATTCCAAGTGCGATTCGTGCTAATAACAGCACTAATAATACGATTGTCAAAAAAACCAATTTTAGCTTGGATAAAGCACCGCTAGATTTGCCAGTCAGTATTGAGCCGTTTGTTAAAGGTTTGCTGACTAAGGCCAATAGTATCGTGATTTATTGGGAAGATATCGCTTATGTACGTCCTTCATCCAATCCCGCTTATCAGCAAAAATTGATTGAAGCAGATTTGTTGGTGCTCAAAAAACAGCTTGAACAATGGGCGTCAGAGATGCAAAAGCGCCTATAAAACGGCTACAAGGTAGAAAATCATTTTTTAATCTCCATTTATAAGCAATATGCAAGCACTTTTGGCAAACTCTCAGTCATTTACAGTTGACAGTGTAACGCTTAGCAGTGTAACGTCTTTATAACTGACTCTTTATCTTATGGTTATTGTTTGTTTTATAAACGTTTTTTTAAGCAGCTATTACTATAATGATTCACCGCGCTACTATAACTCACAATTATAAATTGCCATGCTGCTGTATTTATTCTTACTTTTAATTTACTCATATAATAATGGTGTCGTCACATATGGCAAAAACCGCAACCAAAAAAAGTCCAGCGCCCGCTGCTGGTAATCCCAAAGGCAGTCCAAAGGGCAAGTCTTTGGTGATTGTAGAATCACCTGCCAAGGCAAAAACAATCAATAAATACCTTGGCGATGACTTTATCGTGCGCTCCAGTATTGGTCATGTCCGTGATCTACCGGTTGGCGCAAGCAAAAGTGCAAAAAAACCAACAACGACTAAAAAAGATGACAGTCTAAGCAAAGAAGAAAAAACCCAGCAAGCCTTGGTACGGCGCATGGGCGTCGATCCAGAACATGACTGGGCAGCAGTTTATGAAGTATTACCAAATAAAACTAAGGTCATTAAAGAGCTTAAAGCCTTAGCTAAAGACGCTGACAAAATCTATCTGGCAACGGATATGGATAGAGAGGGGGAGGCGATTGCGTGGCATCTTAAAGAAGTCATCGGCGGCGCTGACAGTAAGTATGAGCGTGTGGTTTTTAACGAGATTACCAAATCAGCCATTCAAAATGCCTTTAAGCAGCCATCCAAACTCGATATCGACCGTGTCAATGCCCAACAAGCGCGGCGCTTTTTAGACCGTGTCGTTGGCTTTATGGTATCGCCGCTGCTGTGGCAAAAGGTTGCTCGCGGTCTCTCTGCAGGTCGCGTTCAGTCCGTTGCTATGCGTCTGGTCGTAGAAAGAGAACATGAAATTCGCGCCTTTATACCAGAAGAGTATTGGCAAATTCATGCCGATACTCACGTTGCCAGTAACAAAAAGGACGCTGAGCAAATTGCGATTCGCTTAGAGGCGACCAAGCAAGGCGGCAAAACGCTTAAGCTTGTCAATAAAGAGCAGACTGATAAAGTCTTAGCAGTGCTTAACTCAAGCGACTTTATCGTCAAAGAGCGTGAAGAGAAGCCAACGCAATCGCGTCCGAGTGCGCCATTTATCACCTCGACATTGCAGCAAGCAGCCAGCACACGATTGGGCTTTTCAGTTAAAAAGACCATGATTTTGGCGCAGCGCTTATACGAAGCGGGTCATATTACTTATATGCGTACCGACTCGACTTTCTTATCTGGTGATGCACTTGCTGCGGTACGTGGCTATATCGAAGACAGCTATGGCGCAAAATACGTACCCGAAAAGCCAAATTTCTACGGCAACAAACAAGGTGCACAAGAGGCGCATGAGGCGATTCGTCCTTCTAACGTCAATATGAAGTCAACGCAGCTTAAAGGGGTTGAGCGTGATGCCATCCGCCTGTACGAGCTGATTTGGCGTCAGTTTGTCGCTTGTCAGATGCTGCCAGCAAAATACTTGTCAGTGAATCTATTCGTCGCTGCTAATGATGTCGAGCTAAAAGCACGTGGTCGTACGTTAGTATTTGATGGTTATACCAAGGTTATGCCACCGGCAAAAATTGACGATACCTTATTACCAGATGTGAAAAAAGGTGATAAATTAATACTAGATAAGCTCGATCCGAGTCAGCATTTCACCAAGCCGCCACCGCGCTATACCGAGGCAAGTTTGGTAAAAGAGCTTGAGAAAAAAGGCATCGGTCGTCCATCAACTTATGCGTCTATCATCTCGACCATTCAAGATCGCGGCTATGTGAAGCTTGAGAACAAGCGCTTGTTTGCTGAAAAAATGGGTGATATCGTCACCGACAGACTAACCGCAAGTTTCCCAGATTTGATGGATTATACCTTTACCGCCGCGCTAGAAGACAAGCTTGACCATGTGGCAGAAGGTGATACAGATTGGAAGGATGTCCTCGATAATTTCTATGGCGACTTCAAAACAACGCTTGATCGCGCCAAAGAAAAAGACGGCATGCGTCCAAATGATCCCACTGACGTACCGGACGTGCATTGCGATCTTTGCGATCGTCCAATGCAATTACGTACTGGCTCAACGGGTGTATTCTTAGGGTGTACTGGCTATAATTTACCGCCAAAAGAGCGCTGTAAAGGCACTAAGAATTTAATGCCCGTCGAAGCTTTTGCCAATCTTGATGAGGCAGAAGGTGATGATGAAGCGGCAGAAGTTCGCGATTTGATGGAGAAAAAGCGTTGCCCGAAATGTAGCACGGCAATGAATGGTTATATCGTCGATGGCGGTCTGAAACTGCATGTGTGTGGTAACAATCCTGATTGTGATGGTTATGTCTTAGAAGAAGGCAAGTTCGAAGTGCCTGGCTCTGATTCTCCAACCATTGACTGTAATAAGTGCGATGGACAAATGGAGCTAAAGACGGGACGTTTTGGTCCTTACTTCGCTTGTCAGCAATGTGATAATACGCGTAAAGTTCTAAAAACAGGCGAAGCCGCACCGCCGCGCATGGATCCTATTCATCTACCAGAGCTGAAATCAACCAAGCACGATGATTACTTTATCTTGCGTGAAGGGGCAGCTGGGATGTTCTTGGCGGCGTCTAAATTCCCGAAAGTACGCGAGACACGTGCACCCAAGCTGGCTGAGCTACGCGAAATCAAAGATAAAATGGAAGATAAATTCCAGTATCTTTTTGAAGGTCCAGATGAAGATCCAGATGGTAATCCAACCATTTTACGCTGGTCACGTAAGAAGAAAGAGCAATATATTGGCTCTGAGAAAAATGGCAAGGCCACACGTTGGGGTGTGTATTGGCGTAATGGCAAATGGGTAGAAGAGTAAGTCTGTCTTACTTTTACCATCAATCGCTTTAAATAAAAAAACCTCTTAGATAATCTAAGAGGTTTTTTTGTGCTATTCATAGTTGTGCTATCAATAACAGCTAAGTTCATATGCTATTAGTTCTTTTCAATGATACCGCAAGCAACGCGGTCGCCTGCATTACCAGCTGGTTGGCTAGTATAGTCATCAGCACCGCTATGCACGATAAAGGCTAGACGATTAACGCTATATTTACCTGCATCAGCGACAGAGATTTTCTTATTCACATAGTTAATAGTAGCCACGCCATCTGCATTGGCAGTCAGGCTCGGCAAGTCGCCAGCATGACCATTCATATCATCAGGATTAGAGTGAGGCTTATTGTCTGGATTAAAGTGACCACCTGCCGCTTTACCCATATCAGCACAGCTGCCTGTTTCGTGAATGTGTAATGATACTGTTTTGCCTGGCTGCAAATTCATCAGCTTACCGTAGACTTGTACGCCGCCATCAACTGGACGTAAGAATACTTGACCCACTTCATTTTTATTACCAGCAACAGCATTAATAGTAGATTTTAAGGCGGGTTGGCTAAGTGGATTGCCAGTTTGCATTTGACCTTCGACCGTTTGGCAACCCGTCATTACTAACGCTGAACCACATAATAGCGCACTTGCAAGCATCGTCTTATTCATTGTTTTCTCCAATGGTTTTTAATGTTTAGTTATTTTTGATACAAAACTAACTCTTAAATGTTTAGAGGTAAGTGTTTTTTGATTTCTATAAACATTCGTTAATATCGTTATCAGTATAGCCAAGCGTTAGATATAGTTATTCACCAAATGCGCAACAATCGGTTAATAAATGTAAGTATCGTATGGGTTTTAAATTGTTTACGGGATTGTCTTTACTTCGTTTTGCCATACTAGAGTTTCGCCAGTCTCCATCGTTTGCAATAAATTATAGCGAGGCATATCAGTCTGATCGTCTGCTGTTGGCGATATTGATTGTGAAGGTTGCAAACTCAAACTAAGAGTGCTCTGGCTATTACTGATAAGCTTAGCAAGTTCGCCCTCAATTCTATTACCAGTAACACCGCAGCCCATGAGCGTTTGTGGTCCCGAGCCAACTAGCAATGTATAATCTTTCATCAAAATATAAGGACCACCGATACCATTGCAGCTAGAACTAAAAAATGCGTATTGACTATCGTCATACCCTCTAAATTTTAGCGACACTGGAAACTCTGGATGATAAAAATGACCAATAGACTCTCGAGATATTACCTGCCCTTTGTCATTAATAGTATTACGAACGGCGCTAACCAGTCGCCAGTCATAGCGCTCTAACAATGCCTTATCAATAGGCAGTCCAGTCGGTTCTTTAAATGTCCTAGGTGTACCATCAAATGTTAACGTATTGCCATTTTCGATTTTAATGACCAAATTTTTCGATGCCATTTGAGTATGAACAAGTTTGTTTGTTGCGACTGGCAATAGCTCAACGTCTAATTTAATAATATTATTATCGTTAGGAAATAACTTTTTGATATTTGTATTACTTAATTTATTTTCAGGAGCAGTTTTGCAGGTCGAAGGTCTTTCTCTGAGCTCGCTACCGTACTCAAAAGGCGGTGCGGACATCCAGACGAATTTGATAGCAAAATGTTGGCAGCCTTGAAACAAGCTTAACGAACTGGGCGCTACTTCTAAAGTAATCGGCGCGTCAGTGTTAATATTAATAGCGTTGCTTTTTTTGTCTCCAACTTGTGTTAACTGCCAATGATAATTACTTGCCCATTGCAGCGTCGTAACTTCGTTAGCTGTTTCATCAGCTACCACTACAATTTTTTCTTCCAGCTTTTCAGTTTTTATGATGGGCTGATATGATATTGGGGTAGAAGTGCTAAAGCCCGTCATCATTGAGTTAGTAGGTATAGAGTTATCTTTTGCAATATTGGACTGACAGCCTGTTAACGCTAAATAAAACGAAACAGTAAGTAATAAGGATATAGTTAAGCGGTTTAAAATCAGGTGGTTTAACATTATGGTTATTACCAAATAAACATTTGTTTAAAATATAGCGCAGAGTTTTAACCAGATTGTTTTTTATTTTTGCCAAGGATTATTGCCAAAAAAAGCCGCCTACATTGCTGTAAGCGGCTTTTTCATTCTAAGACTAAGCTAATAAGGTCAAATTATTGATGATGCGATTAATTATGCAGCGCTTTGCCTTTGGTTTTATCAACCGTGACTTTGGCAGGTTTTAGTGGCACTGGCATACTGACCAATGCGACTTTTAATATCTCATCAATCGTCGCGACAGGCTGAATGGTCAGACCTTCTTTGACGTTATCAGGGATATCGGCCAAGTCGCGCTCATTAGTCGCTGGAATCAACACATGCTTGATACCGCCTCGATGAGCAGCTAGCAGCTTCTCTTTAAGACCGCCGATACGCAGGATTTTACCACGTAAGGTAATCTCACCTGTCATGGCGATATCTGGACGAATAGCAATACCAGTTAAAGCGGATACTAACGCTGTCGTTAGCGCGCCACCAGCAGATGGGCCATCTTTCGGGGTCGCACCTTCTGGCATATGCACGTGGACATCGGTAGTTTTAAAGGTCTCGTAATCAATACCCAAGCTATCACCGCGAGCACGTACTACGCTCATCGCTGCACGAATCGACTCTTTCATGACATCGCCGAGTGAACCGGTAAAGCTTAGCTCGCCTTTACCTTTCATCGCCACCGCTTCGATGGTTAATAGCTCGCCACCGACTTGTGTCCAAGCAAGACCCGTAATACGACCAATCTCAGGCTCTTCTTCCGCTAGACCGTAGTCGTACTGATGGACGCCTAGATAGTCATCGATGTTTTTGTCATCGACCACGATTAGCTGACGTTCTGCTTTCTTCGGAGCACGTGCGCCATGGGTTTCAACCGAACCGCGAACAACTTTACGGCAGATTTTATTGACTTCACGCTCAAGGTTACGCACACCGGCTTCACGGGTATAGCTACGCACGATGCTATGCAATGCCGCTTCTACAATCTCAATTTCACCTTCTTTGAGACCGTTGTTTTTAATCGCTTTTGGCACAAGATATTTCTGCGCAATATTGACCTTTTCTTCTTCGGTATAACCCGGTAGACGAATGACTTCCATACGGTCAAGCAGGGCAGGCGGGATATCCATGCTGTTGGCAGTACAGATAAACATCACTTGCGATAAATCTAAGTCCATATCTAAATAATGGTCGTTAAAGGTATCGTTTTGTGATGGATCTAGCACTTCAAGCAACGCTGATGCTGGATCACCGCGGAAGTCTTGCGCCATTTTATCGATTTCATCCAATAAAAATAGCGGGTTTTTAACTTCGACTTTTGCCAATGACTGCACAATTTTACCCGGCATCGCACCGATATAGGTACGGCGATGACCGCGGATTTCCGCTTCATCACGGACGCCACCAAGCGCCATACGCACAAACTTACGACCCGTTGCGCGCGCAATCGATTCACCTAATGAGGTTTTACCAACACCCGGAGGACCAACTAAACAAAGAATCGGACCACGAAGCTTTTTCACCCGCGATTGTACGGCTAAGTATTCTAAGATGCGGTCTTTGACATCTTGTAAACCATAATGGTCTTCGTCTAAGACGGTTTTGGCTTTATCTAAATTAATCGAAACTTTGGTCGTCGCATTCCACGGCGTATCCAAAATCCACTCAATATAGTTGCGCACCACTGACGATTCACTCGATGCAGGTGGCATCATTTTGAGTTTCTTCAGCTCTTGCTCTGCTTTTTTGCGCACATCTTCTGGCAAGTCAGCATCTTCTAGGCGCTGTTCAAGCTCAGCCACGTCATCTTCACCATCGAACGCACCGTCATTCATATCTGACAGCTCATTCTTGATGGCTTTCATTTTCTCGTTTAAGAAGTACTCACGCTGGTTGTCTTCCATTTGCTGACGAACCGCATCTTGGATATCTTGCTCGATATTTTGCTCAGCGCTTTGCTTCACTAAGTACTCGGTCAAGGTATTGATGTGGGTTTTGATATCGTCTTCTTCTAAAAACGATTGCTTAATATCCAAATCCATCGACACGCGGGTTGAGATGAAATAGACCAATTCAAGCAAATCATCGATGCGTTTTGCTACGCGAGTTAGCTCACGGGCATTACGTAAACGAGCGTCGGCATAGCCTTCAAACAATGTGGTTAAGGCTTGGATGGTGTTTTTTTGCTGGCTCTCATCCATACTGACATCGAGGTCGGCACGGTCAAAGCTTGCCATCAATAGCTCGTCATGATTTTCAATGTTATTGACGCGCGCGCGGTATTGACCTTCAATCAATACTTTGATGCAATTTTCATCGCTATCATGCGGCATGGTACTGACGATGCGGCACACAGTTCCGTACTGATACAAGTTATCTTGATCAATATCTTCGGTTAGCGAGTCTTTTTGCGCCACGACCAATACTTTATTACCATATTCGGCTTGTGCCAATTCCACGGCTTTTACCGAGGGCGCACGACCGACAAACAAGGCAATCTGCATATGCGGATAAACAACCACATCGCGCAATGCCAGTAGCGGTAGATAGTTTTCTTCAGCGTCTTTAGCTTTAATGTCTTCAGAATCGCTGTCTTTACTCTCATTGTCTTCGACAGTTTCATTTTTAACCGTTTCAGACGCCGACTCGTTTTCCAACATATCGTCAGATGAAGTATTTAGCGCATTATCATCAGAAACGTTAGATGAAACGTCGACATCGATGTCGATATTGTCTTGGGCAATTTTATGTTCACTCATATATTCTTCCTCGTTCACCAGACTTGTAAAGTCAAGTTAGTGGTTCATGTTTAGATAAATGGTGCT
>NZ_JADQAH010000067.1:0-3939 GCF_022129225.1 Psychrobacter sp. Ps7
CTGCGTAACTAAAATCTCCCAAGTTTATGTGTACGGATTTGACGGCAGGGGTCAAGGCGATAAAGTCATCTGTAAAAAATACAAAAAGGTCACCACTATTGTTAGTGGTGATGCATCCTTTATCGTTGATGGTGCGCCTATTGCACGTGGCGGTGATGTGACCAGCTGCGGCGCTAAACTGATTGCCAATCAGCAGTCATTTGCGGAGTCGGGATTTGAGGTGGGTAGTATTGCGCAGGCAGCATCTTTGATGTTTCCTAAAACTGATCCAGAAACTGTACTTTCTAACTTTGCAGCTTCTGACAACAAAGATTCTGTAGATGAAATGTCTGATGAAGAACTGGGAATATGGGTTGATGTATCCACTAAAAAGGCATTACAAGATGGTGGGCATATAGGTCTAAAACAACGGCTAGGTAGCACCAGCCGCCTTTGATGCGTATATAAGTGACATCACCTGTCCAGACTTGATTGGGTGCTGTTGGGCTAAAGTTACGGTTCAATAGGTTTCCATGGATTTTACGCGTGTTATCAGCGTGCTTATATTTATGCATTTTTATTTGACGACTTTGAAGTCCCATCTGCGCCATGAGTTTACCTACCATATAACGTGACAGTTCGATGTTATGCTCATTCATTAGTATAGCGGCAATGCTGCGAGCGCCTGCTGATTTCTTCGATTCGTTAAATACTTGGCGTATTAAGACTTTGGTTTTGACAGTGTCAAGGCTAATTGGCTTGGGCTTTAGTCCATAATAGTAGCTGCTCTTCATCACGCCAAACAGCTTGCACAGAAGGCTTTTATTGACCTGCTTGTCTTGCTCTGCAAACTCACTAATCAGCGATAGCCGTTTAGGCTGTCCAATGCTAGCAGAGCGGAGGCCTTTTTTAAGATGTCGCGCTCCATAGTGAGTCGCTTAACCTGCTTACGCAGTTCTTGGAGCTCTCGCTGCTCATCTGTTAAGGCATTGCCGACTTTAGGTGCTTGGCCATTTATTTATTGATGGTACTGAGTCAGCCATTTCTGCAGAGTGGATTTGCCAATGCCCAGTGATTCAGCAACGTCGGGTATTTTACGCTTATGGTCAGTCACTAAACTGATGGCTTCAAGTTTGAATTCTCGGGTATATTGATTGCGTTTGTTGGTCATACTGTTTTCCTCTTTGGGTTAGTATAACCTCTTAGCCGCTGTCCAATTTTATTATGCCACTACATATACCAAAGCTGCTGATCAAGGGTTAGATGTGGCACAACTTAATATCGGTGGTCTCTACGAAAACGGCTATGGCGTCCCTCAAGACTATGACGAAGCTTTTGAATGGTACAAAAAGGCCTCCAACCAAGGCAATCAAGAAGCCAGCAATCGCATTGGTAGATTGGTCATGAATGGTAAAATTGACGATGAAGGTATCGTTATTTATAGCACCCAAGAAACTGGTCTCACATTAGGTGATATTGAAAACAGGAGCCAATGATAATGACGGCTGTATGAGCCAGTAGTTTTTAGCTCATATAGCTACTAATGTATGAAAGGTCTAACAACCCCATCACTCCACCAAACCATCCAAAACTTTCTTCACTTCAGTCACATACTGACCCAAATCTGGCTCTAAATGAAAACCCTCTACTGGAGTGGGTAAGCCTTTTTGTTTACCTAGTCTAACGATAATCGCGTTCTCTTCTGGCAACATTAATACGCGCTGCCCTAAATGACCAAGCATGGCGTAAAATGGAATCGGACTGTTCATATCCGTCCATACCGAATGACCGTAAACCTGCTCTTGCCCTTCTGCAAATGCTGCGGCATTGGGCGTAATCTTAAAATCAACGTGCGCTTTGCTAAGCAGTTGCTCACCTTGCCATTCGCCACCGTTTAATAGTAATTGTCCAAATTTGGCAAAATCTAAAGCACTGGCATTTAAACAGCAATATACTTTTTCAATTTTCCCTGCCCCATCAAGTGACCAATAGCCGTCACCTTGCATTCGAAGTGGTTGCCAAAACTTCTCTTCTAAATAGCTAGAGATAGTATAGCCATGCTCTGCGAGCGCCCGTGATAATGCAATGCCAAGCATTTGCGTATCACCGGAGGAGTATTCAAACCGACCGCCGCATTCTTGCACAAAATCTCGACTGACCATTTGCTTGGCCAAGTCATGGCCATAATAGGATTCAGCAGTTGGATTGATCGGAAAATAATAGTCCTCGGTCCAATCATAACCCGAGGTCATCGCTGATAAATCTGCGAGCGTGCAGTTTTGCGCATATTTGTTGCCTGCGTATTCAGGCAGCCACTTGCTAATCGGCTCATCGACACTACCAATATAGCCGTCTTCAACGGCTTTAAGATAAAGCATGGTCGTGATGGTTTTTGCCATCGAAAAGCTATTGGTATGTGAATTCTCATCGTAACCTTGCCAGTAATTCTCGTACAGCAGCTTGCCGTTTTTGATAATCGCAAAGGCGACAGTTTCATCGGTATCTAAGGCATTCTGCAAAGTTGGGGTAAGTTTGACTTGCTCAAAGTTGGGATTTTTCTCCCATTCGATAGGGTCTTTAGCACGAATAGTACGATTATCAAAATCTACATAATCATCAATATTAGCGGTATTTTCACCTTTAAGATAAGTGAGTTGCAGACCTCTAAAAATATAGGCATTGCCCGTCACCACTAAGCCCAAGCTGATAATAATGAGTAGCGCTACAATAGGTAAAAATATCCATTTAAACAGGGTTTTTAACACTACCATTATAAAATCCTTTTTTATGGCATGGTTGGTGCGTACGATTGAGTATCGTTGATAGGGTTTAATTTAGCATGGATAGGCAGTTTTGGGAGAGGGTTTTTGGGTAGAGAGCGTAGAGTTTCTATGCTATCTTACTAATAATTTTATATGGAATTATGAAAATAAGTTGATTATTTGAGTACTATTTTTGCACAGGAGTGTAAAATGTATAAGTTTTATGATATGTATTAAGGAAATTAACTAGTGGAAGGAACAAAGCAAAGTAGTAAGACTATAAGAATCAGTTCTGATGGTCTTTATAGAGGAGCTACAGTACATACACCTTTTCCTTTAGAGAATAGTGACTTTCTAAAGCTAACGAAGGTGAATAGTTTATTGCCAATTTGGGCTCACACTTTTTTTACTGGTACGAGTGTTTTTTCTATTACTGTTTTAGCTAAATGGATAAATCATAAGTATCTTGATGGCATTGAAACTGTATCAAGCACAGAAATTATAACGCTAACAATCCTAGTAGCACTAGCTTTAGCATTCGAAGGTTTATATCTTATGCTGCCATCAGAAAAAAAAGTAAAAATTTCAAAAATTGCAAAACACTTTAAAGAAAATACACCAAAAGCTGCAGGATTTGGAAATGAATAATAGTCTACCTAAAGAGTACATTCCTTTTAATAAAGTTTGGGTTTGTAGTAATATATTCGACGATGGTAAAATAATTTTTAGTATTGACGAAAATCCTATTTTTTTGATAGGTCGTGATAAAGAAAGCTCTAAAACATTGCTTTGGTTTAGTTCTCAGAAAAAAGAAACTACATCTAAGAAATTTCATAATGTAATATCAAAGAATAAAATTATTGACGAAAGATTTGATTTGCTTTCAACCGAATATGGTGATGAAATAAAGTTCAACGGTCACTCCTTGATTCAGTTCAGAGTAGTAGACGATAGGTTAGTTATAAATATGATAGATCTTAAGCCTATTGGTTTAAATATATTTGGGGGGTTATCATCATTAACTATTGTCAGTAATAACTTCTCTAACTGCACATTTGCTGATAGTAATACTATGATAGCTATTGGAGGGTGATCTCGTAGAAAATAATGACTAAATATAATTCAATCTAATTTTTTATTTTTTAGAATAGGGCGTGTTGAACATTCATAATTTCAGCCAGATATAGGCACAAGCGAG